>NZ_JANEWH010000051.1:0-32906 GCF_028069715.1 Kluyvera sp. Awk 3
GATTAGTGTATACTTAATTTCGTGATGAGGGTCACAAAACAAAGACCTTCCAAAAAAATTCGACGAGGTGAGTATCATGAAAATCAAAACAACTGTTGCCGCTCTGAGCATCCTTTCCGTTATCTCTTTCGGTGCGTTTGCCGCTGACTCTATCAGCAGCGATCAAGCACAAAGCCGTCAGTCAATCGGCACCGTTTCCATCGGTTCCGTCGGTTCATCTCCGATGGATATGCACGAAATGCTGAACAAAAAAGCGGAAGAACAAGGTGCATCATCCTATCGCATCATTGAAGCGCGTACCGGCGCTCATTGGCACGCAACGGCTGAACTGTACAAATAAGTTCGCGTCAGGCAGCACGTCGGCAGTGTAGAAAAGTTTAATACCCAGCGGTCCCAGGAATCAGAAACAACATCCTCTCACCGCTGAAGAATGAAGAATATGGTGAGGAGTAAAACATTATGAAAAGCGCAATGATCATCGCATCCCTTGGTCTGGCATCCGTTCTGTCCTTCGGCGCAAGCGCCGCAGTGCAACAGGTTAACGCGGAGCAGGCACAGAATCTGCAATCCGTCGGCACCGTTTCTGTTTCTCAGATCGGTAGCGACCCGATGGATATGCGCAGCGCATTAGCCGCTAAAGCCGAAAAACAAGGCGCCAGCAGCTACCGCATTATTGAAGCCCGTACCGGCGACCATTGGCACGCTACGGCTGAGCTGTACAAATAAACCCTCGTCGTCTTGTCCGACGACTTGCCCTCGCCCTTATGCGAGGGCTTTTTTATGCTCGTTGCACGTTGAACCGCAGCATCCCTTCCAGCTCTTCTTCCGCTTCATCAAACAGCAGAATCAGCGCGCCGTAGCGACGGCGCTGCTTGTCGTCGAGATGGATAAACTCAATCTCCAGCGGTAACGGCATTTGTGGGCCGGTGACCGCATCCCAAAGTGCGTCCAAATCGCGAATCGACTCACGATCGAGGGCAAAGAGTTGAGCGAACTCCCGATAAAAATCGCCCTGATCCTCTATCTCGTCAAAATCAAAAGTATAGATTTTCATCTCACGCCCTCTCCCATCCTGCAAACTAAAGTCCCCCAATGTGCAGCGTTTTTACCTCAAGGTACTCTTCCAGTCCCAGCACCGAGCCTTCACGCCCCAGCCCGGACTCCTTAACGCCGCCGAATGGCCCCAGCTCAGTTGACACTGCACACTCGTTAATACCGATCATCCCGCTTTCTAACGCCTGCGAGACACGGAACACGCGAGACAGGTTTTGCGTATAGAAATAGGCGGCCAGGCCGTAGGGCGTATCATTCGCCCGGTGAATAACATCATCCTCATCGCGGAAGCGGAAGCACGCCGCCAGCGGGCCAAACGTCTCTTCCTGCGCCAGCAGCATCTGTTCCTGACAGTCGCCCAGCACCGTCGGCTGCCAGAAGTTGCCGCCCAGCTCATGAGGCTGACCGCCAGCCAGCACCTTCGCCCCCTTCGAGACGGCGTCTTCTACGTGCTCACGCACTTTTTTCACTGCCGCCGCTTCAATCAGCGGGCCAACGACCACGCCATCATCCAGACCGTTGCCGACTTTCAGCGCTTTCACGGCGGCGGCAAGCTGGCTGGTGAAACGGTCATAGACGCTATCGTGAATATAGAAACGGTTCACGCTGACGCACACCTGCCCGGCGTTGCGGAATTTATTGGCTACCGCCCCCTGTACCGCCGCGTCGATATCCGCATCCTCAAAGACGATATAGGGCGCATTGCCCCCCAGCTCCATCGAGACTTTCTTCATGGTTTCCGCAGCGTTACGCACCAACGTTTTCCCCACCGCCGTCGAGCCGGTGAAGGAGATCTTACGCACGTCATGGCTCGCCATTATGGCGTCGCTGATTTCCGCCGTGTTCCCCGCCACCGCGTTCAGCACCCCGTCAGGGATCCCGGCTTTTTTCGCCAGCGCCAGCAGCGCGAACGCGCAAAGCGGTGTGTTGTTGGCAGGTTTAATCACCCCGGTACAGCCCGCGGCCAGCGCCGGACCGAGCTTACGGGTCAGCATCGCCATCGGGAAGTTCCACGGCGTAATCGCCGCCACCACGCCAATCGGTTCACGCGTCGCCAGAATGCGCGAGCCGGGTTTCGCCGGGGGAATGATCTCCCCATTTGCCCGCTTGCCCTGTTCGGCAAACCACTGGATAAAGCTCGCCGCGTAATCCACTTCCCCTTCCGCCTCTTTCAGCGGTTTGCCTTGTTCAATGGTCATCAGACGCGCCAGCCAGCTTTTGTTTTCAATCATCAGCTGATACCAGCGATAAAGCAGCTCCGAGCGCGCTTTTGCCGTTTTTGCCCGCCACTGTGGGAACGCTTTTGCCGCGGCGGCAATCGCCTGTTCGGTCTCATGCTTTCCGGCCTTCGCTACCTTTGCTACCACCTCGCCCGTTGCTGGGTTCAGCACGTCAAAGGTGGCGTCGAGATGGCGCCATTCGCCATTGACCAGATAGCCTGTTTGAAAAAGGTCATTGTCCTGTAGCGCTTGCGTGGTCATTACACCCTCCTGAAAAGTGTTTCCAGTTAAGTATAGCTATCGCTTTTACGGCAATAGTTGCCAGAATAACGAAAGTCGCATTAATGACGGGGAAGCGTGCTGTGATGAGTGAATATCCTGTTTTCAATAAGCTGCGCCAGGAACTCGGTTTGGCGCATTTCGCTACGAATAAGGTGACGTTAAGCGGTTGTGGGCCAATTTATCCCACGCCGTTTGCCATCGGTGACGCCGCCGCATCAATACTGGTGTTGCAGGGGATTATGCTGGATGTGCTGAGAGGTACTCAGCAGGACATTCACGTTAACGCCCAATGTGCCGCCGCATCGACCCACGCGGTGACCTTTCAGCAACAGAACGGGTATAACTGGCAGTACAACGATCCCGACTATCCCACTACCGATTTCTATCTGACCCAGGACAACCGCTGGATTTTCCTGCACGGCGGCTACCCGCGGCTGCGTGACGGTATTCTCGATATCCTTGATGTGCCGAATAACCGCGCCAGAGTGGCGCAGGCGGTCGCAAAATGGAACGCCGAGGCGCTCGAAGAGACGATAGCCCGCGCCGGGCTGTGCGCGGCAATCGCCCGCAGTCATGATGAATGGCTGGCGCATCCTCAGGGGCAGGCGGTCAGCCAGGAGCCGCTAATCCGCTTCACGCGTCTGACCGATAGCCCCCCTAAACCTCGCCAGTACGGCAATGAGCGGGTTCTTCAGTCGCTGCGGGTGCTGGACTTCACGCATGTGATTGCCGGGCCGACTGCCACCCGCGGGCTGGCGCAAATGGGCGCTGACGTGCTGCATATCTCATCTCCCTATCGCCCACGTATTCTGCCGTTTGACGTCGATACCAATCACGGTAAACGCAACGCCTACCTCGAACTGTCCAGCGCCGATGGGGCAAGGCGAGCGGCGCAGCTGGTGCGCGATGGCGACGTGTTTGTGCAGAGCTATCGCCCAGGCGCGCTCGCCCGCTATGGGCTCAGCAATGAGGAACTGGCGCGCAACAATCCGCACATTATCACCGTGAACCTCAACTGCTACGGACATCGGGGGCCATGGAAAGACCGCCCAGGGTTTGAACAACTGGCTCAAACGGTGACGGGAATGGCGGTGGCGCAGGGCGAAGGAGGCCAGCCGCAGCTGGGGCCAACCTATCCCAACGACTATTTGAGCGGCTACCTGGCGACACTCGGCGTGTTGATGGCGCTGGAGCGTCAACGTCACGAAGGCGGCGCATGGCAGGTGGATGTATCGCTGTGTCGAACGGCAACATGGTTACAGGAGCTGGGAAGCCTGGCTGAGTGGCGTCACGTACCGCCACCGGATGCTCAAGCCATCGCGAGCGCGATGGCAGTGGAACAGGGGCCGTTTGGCGAACTGCGTTACTTCAATAGCGCGCTGTCGTTGGCGCACACGCCGATGCACTTCTCGCAGCCAGCGATGCCGCTGGGGGCACACGAGGCCGCGTGGTGGTAAATTTCCCGGGTCTATTCGGCCCGGGAAGTTGACTAATTGATGGTTAAAGCGCTCTGATACTTATGCAGCATCGCCACCAGCCGTTCAACCGGCTGCGTCACCTGCTCGGGCGCTTCCCAGACGCGAAGCTTATTCTGGTAAACGCTCAATTCATCCAGCAACCGCGAGAAGTAGTAATGGCGTTTATCGTCGCTGCTGGCCGAAATCACCTTATCGGCGGTACGGCGCAACTGGCGGTGGAAAGCCGACAGATCGTCATTGACTGGAATCGGCGCGTCGCGCAGGCGCTGGTGCGCAATGATAAGCGTCAGCGCCAGGCGGAACTTAGCGACATCACCGGGAAACTTGTTCAGCAGTAAAAAGAGCTGCTGATACAACGCCGGCAGATGGTTCTCTTTGCGCCGCGCCATATTGGTGGTCATCGCCGAAACGGCGGCAAACACAAACTGGTTCAGCAACACACGGCCAGTGCGCAAGCGCGAGTTATCGCGAATCAGCAGAATGACGATCAGCGCCATAAAGCAGCCGACAATCTGCCCCAGCGCGCTGTCGAGAAACTGGCTGAAGTGGAAAGTCATCGGGTTATCCAGCACCAAAATGTTGATGGTACTGGCCAGCGCACCAAGCGAGCCCAGCCGCCGTTTCTGCACCTCAATGCCGATAAAGAAGCACATCACCGCCAGGCTCAGGCACAGCAGGAACATACTTTGCTGGGTGGCGGGCATGATCACCAGGAAATAGAGCGCGCCGATCGGCAAAGCGGCAATCGTCCCGTAAAGGAAGTCGATCGCAACCATGCGCGGATTGGGAAGACGCATCGCCAGCGAGGTCACCACGGCGATCATCACCATCGCCCCGCTACCAGAGGTCCAGCCGGTCCATAGCCAGAATAAAATACCCAGCGCGCAGGAAACCGTGGTACGCCAGAAGTTAACCATCGCATGATGACGTTCGGCGGATTCCGGCCTCACCACCACTTCGCTTTGCAGAATTTCTTCTTCGCGGGCGCTGATTTTGGCGTTGCCAACCACACCACGTCTGAGCAGCAGATAGCGCGTGGCCGCACCGACCCAACTGTAGATGGTGACCGGCGTATCGTGTTCGCCGGTCCACGCCAGTACGCGACGCATGCGCTTAAGCTGACGATGTACATCCTGCACCGTCTCGACCGGCTCCTCAAACAGCTCGCGGTAAGCGTCTGTCACCAGCTCCGGGCGCGAATTCTGCATGATAAACGTTTCAACGGCCTGGGTGATCATCGTCAGTGAGACAGTATTTAGCGCTTTCAGGCGACGGTTAGCGCGCGTCCAGCGTGATGACTCCATATTCAGGTTGCTACGCATACCTTCCAACGCGGTAGCGCGGCGCACCAGCGCAAGCCAGGCGCGATCCATCTCATCGCTGTCACCGTGCTTAATGCACAGCTGCATCAGGCGGTATTGATCGATGAGCATCGAATCCAATTCGTTATCGATCTCTTTTTTGATCGAACGCGGAGAGAACAGCAGATCGGCGACGATCGCGCAGACGATACCGATCACGATCTCGCTACAGCGCTCTACTGCGAACTGCGGCGTTAACAGCGGTTCGGCCTGAATGGTAATAACGATAATCAGCGCCGTATAGCCGGAAAGCCCCCAGGCGTAGGAGTTCTCCACGCGCACCAGCGACGAGATCCAGGTGCAGAAACCGGCCCAAATGCTGCACACCAGCAGCATCAGCAACGGCGCGCGGATCATGGTGATAATAATCACCAGCGCGGCGATACAGCCGATAAAGGTGCCGACAATACGCAGCATCCCGCGGTAACGAATCGCCCCCGCGTAAGGTTCGCCCCCCGCAGCAAAGGCCGGACCGGCGGCCACCAGCGCGGCGGTCAGCACCGCCCAGCGCGGAGTTTCAAGCTGAAAGTGAAAGCCGACAAACAGCGCCAGCACCACCGCGCAGGCCAGTTTGATGGCAAAGCGGATATGCTGGTTGGCAATACTGAAGATGCCCATGGCGATTAACCGAATTCACGCAGGCGCAGCGCCAGTTTCTGGAAGAACGTCATCTGGCTGGCATCGCGATCTTTTTCACCGGTGATCACCACCGTAGCGGTCGTGCCCGCTGGCCACAGGTTACCCGGTTCGTCATCAAGATGAATACGGACCGGCACGCGCTGGGCCAGGCGTACCCATTCCAGGTTGGAATCAACGGTCGCCATCCCTTTACTGTCGACGCTGCTGCTGGCGTTAGTGACGCCCGCCGCCATGCTGTCAACGGTTCCTTTTAACACACGGTTACTGCCCAGCGGCGTAATTTCCGCACGGTAGCCAGGGCGCACGCGCTCCAGCTTGGTCTCTTCCAGATAGGCCATCACGTAGAAGGAGTGCTGTTTAACCAGCGCCACCGCCGTGGAACCTCGGGTAATAAACTCACCGGCATAGACGTTCAGGTTGGTTATCCAGCCGTCTGCTGGCGCGCGAATTACGGTACGCTCAAGATCAAGACGCGCGAGATCGCGGGTTGCCTGCGCCTTCGCTAACTGATGCAAAACGGTTTGCAGCACGTTGTTAGACTGATCGATCTCTTCACGCGACATCGCATTGATGCCCAGCTTGTTACGACGCCCGGCTTCACGGCTTTTCTCTTCAGCCAGCGCCTGGTAGTAGGAGACATCGGCTTCTGCTTCGGCCAGCGCCTTCTGGTAGCGCGGCTGATCAATCACAAACAGAACCTGATTTTTGGTAACCAGTTGGTTATCCTTGACCTGTACACCGGTAATGAGGCCCGACACGTCGGGAGCGATAGCCACGACGTCCGCGCTAAAGCGCGCATCGCGAGTCCAGGGGGATTCGGTGTAATAGACCCAGGCGCGGAAAATAGCGATGAACGCCAGGATAACCAGTATCACCGTAATCGCGGTACGGGAGATATTTCTTGTTAGTGTTTTCACATCTACCTCAAACGAACAAACGTGATATCAGATAAAACAGGCAGCAATACAGTGCCGTGTTGAACAACGCGGGATGCCAGACAAAATCGTAGATCCCGGTTGGCACCAGCACTCGATGCACCACCCAAAAAATGGCGAGCGACAACAGCAGCTCAAAGAAGATCGGTGGAAAAGAGAGACCGAAAATCACGATGACAGGAAACAGGCTCATGTTGACCTTACTAGACTAGCGTGCAGGTGAGATTGAAACTTTAGTTATGCAACTAACAGTATATTAACGTAACTGTTATAGCCTTATCTACATAGTGTGATGCAAATCACTTTTAAGCCAGAGTGAACAATGGAACGATTAAAACGGATGTCGGTGTTTGCCAAGGTTGTCGAGCATGGCTCCTTTACCGCCGCGGCACGACAGCTACAAATGAGCGTCTCTTCCATCAGCCAGACTGTCTCTAAACTGGAAGATGAGCTCCAGGTCAAACTGCTTAATCGCAGTACGCGGAGCATTGGTTTAACCGAAGCCGGTAAAATTTACTACCAGGGCTGCCGCCGCATGCTGCACGAAGTCCAGGATGTTCACGAACAGCTTTACGCGTTTAATAACACGCCGATTGGAACGCTGCGTATCGGCTGCTCTTCAACTATGGCACAAAATGTTCTCGCACGGATCACCGCCGATATGTTGAAAAAGTATCCCGAGTTAACGGTCAATCTGGTCACCGGCATTCCCGCGCCAGACCTGATTGCCGACGGGCTGGACGTGGTCATTCGCGTCGGATCCTTACAAGATTCCAGCCTCTTTTCACGTCGGTTAGGCGCGATGCCGATGGTGGTATGCGCCGCGAAAAGCTACCTGCAACAGGCGGGAGTGCCAGAAAAACCCGCCGACCTCGCCAATCACTCGTGGCTGGAGTACAGCGTACGCCCGGATAACGAATTCGAGTTGATTGCCCCGGAAGGCATTTCCACGCGCCTCATTCCCGAAGGACGTTTTGTTACCAACGATCCCATGACGCTCACCCGCTGGCTTTCGGCAGGCGCCGGGCTGGCCTACGTGCCCCTGATGTGGGTGATCGAGGAGATCAACCGCGGGGACGTGGAAATTCTCTTCCCACGCTATCAGTCCGATCCCCGGCCGGTGTATGCCCTGTATACCGAGAAAGACAAACTGCCGCTAAAAGTACAAGTCTGCATCAACTACCTGACCGAGTATTTTGTTGAAGTGGCGGAATTATTTCAGGGAATGCGCGGAAGAAGGAAAGAGTAGTGCAGGGATATGTCTTTAAACCTTAAAAAAGACTATAGATATACTTTATCTGAATATCTTCACCACATCGTTATCGCTAATCTAAAATATCCACCTTTGGACTATCAAGATTAGCGAATTGACACTACCGCCGAGCGTCACCTATCTTATTATTTATATCTGAAATTGAGACTATTATATTAGTTGCAGATATAAATAATAAGCATGCAATATTCAGGATTACTTTAGACAAGGGCCATCTATGAATCTATTTGAAATGACGCCGCCTTCACGCCGGCGCTATGGACTCGCCGCGTTCATTGGTTTAATCGCTGGGATTGTCTCGGCCTTCGTCAAATGGGGTGCAGAAGTTCCGCTGCCTCCACGTAGCCCTACTGATTTATTTAGCAGCGCATGCGGGCCGGAACAATTGATCAGAGCGGCCGGTCAAATTGACTGTTCGCGTAATTTTCTGAACCCACCCTATGTATTTCTACGCGACTGGTTAGGTGTTGCCGATCCTAACGCGGTGGTATATACATTTGCCGGTCATATATTTAACTGGGTTGGCGTCACACATATTATTTTCTCTATCGTCTTCGCTGTTGGCTATTGCGTAGTCGCGGAAGTCTTCCCGAAAATTAAACTCTGGCAGGGTCTGCTTGCAGGGGCCTTAGCCCAACTTTTCGTCCATATGATCTCATTCCCATTGATGGGATTAACACCGCCACTTTTTGAACTTCCCTGGTACGAGCACGTCTCCGAAATCGTCGGGCACCTGATCTGGTTCTGGTCTATTGAAATCATTCGTCGTGATTTACGTAACCGTATTACTCACGAACCGGACCCCGAGATCCCGCTGGATCATATTCGCTAAAAAAATGGCGCGACTCCAGGAGTCGCGCCATTCCCGCATATCACTTTTCAGGTCAGGCGGTGCCGCCAACGGTCAGGTTATCCACCTTCAGCGTCGGCTGACCAACGCCAACCGGCAGGCTCTGGCCTTCTTTACCACAAACGCCTACGCCGTTATCCAGCTTCAGATCGTTACCGACCATCGACACCTGCTGCATGGTTTCGATACCGGAACCAATCAGCGTGGCTCCTTTCACCGGCTTAGTCACCTTACCGTTTTCAATCAGGTAGGCTTCCGAAGTAGAGAACACGAATTTCCCGGAGGTAATATCCACCTGACCGCCGCCGAAGTTAGGCGCATACAGCCCGTACTCCACAGATTCAATAATTTCCTGCGGCGTGGACTTGCCCGCTAGCATGTAGGTGTTGGTCATACGCGGCATCGGCAGGTGCGCGTAGGATTCACGACGCCCGTTACCGGTTGGCGCCACGCCCATCAGGCGCGCGTTGAGTTTGTCCTGCATGTAACCTTTCAGAATGCCGTTCTCTATCAGGACGTTGTACTGACCCGGCACGCCTTCATCGTCAATCGCCACGGAACCGCGACGATCGCCGATCGTACCGTCATCCACTATCGTACATAGCTCAGACGCCACCAGTTGGCCCATCTGCCCGCTAAAGACCGAAGTGCCGCGACGGTTAAAGTCCCCTTCCAGACCATGGCCCACCGCTTCGTGCAGCAGCACGCCCGGCCAGCCCGCGCCAAGCACAACCGGCAGCGTACCCGCCGGCGCAGCGACTGCCGACAGATTGACCAGCGCCATGCGCACGGCTTCTTTCGCCCACGCGTCGGCGCGGACTTCACCGTCGAGGTCAGCCAGGAAATAATCATAGCCAAAACGACCGCCGCCGCCGCTGGCGCCGCGTTCGCGTTTACCGTCTTGTTCCACCTGTACGCTGACCGACAGACGCACCAGCGGGCGAACATCCGCCGCCAGCGTACCGTCGGTTGCCGCCACCAGAATCAGCTCATACACGCCGGTCAGGCTGGCGGTAACTTCCTGTACCCGCGCGTCTGCGGCACGCGCGACGCTGTCGACGCGGCGCAGAATATCCAGCTTCTCTTCGCGCGTCATGCTTTGTAGCGGATCCAGCGAGGTGTACAGCGCCGGATGTTCAACCGCACCCAGGGTTTGTACTTTACCGTCACCCGCATCGCGCACGATGGTACGTGCCGCCTGCGCGCTCTGCTCCAGCGCCAGCAGGCTAATCTGGTCGGCGTAGGCAAAGCCTGTTTTCTCACCGCTGACCGCACGCACGCCGACGCCCTGGTCGATGTTGTAAGAACCGTCTTTAATGATACGGTCTTCTAAAACCCAGGATTCGTGATAGCTGGACTGAAAATAGAGATCGCCATAGTCCAGACGGCGCTCCGTGAGTTGACCAAGAATGGCAAACAGGTCCTGATGATTCAGGCCGTTCGCCGCCAGCAATTGTTCACTTACCAGGTTTAGACTCATTATTTCGTTACTCACTAATGCCCGCGTGCCTTAAGCATAGCGGGCCTGTATTCCGGGTGTTTGTCGTATGAGATTGAGGCAATTCAAGGCTTGCGTCAAATCACGGCTATTTATTGCTACGCGCCTGGCGCAGCACTTCGTTAATTTGCGGCTTGTCGATCGGGCCGGTGATGCGATAACGCAGGATCGAGACCTTGTTCCACAATGGCCCCAGTACCTTGGTCGCGGCAAACACCGCCGCGCCGATAATCGGGTTCACCGCGAAAGCCGTCGCCACGCCGACCGTCGCCGAGATTTCCGGCGCGACAATCGCTTCCATATTCAACTCGCGGCGCACCAGGTCAACCGAGCCTTTCATGGCGATATCCGCCTCCAGGCCATCCACCAGCGTATCATCGGTATTCAGCACCCCGTCCTTAATCCACGCGGTGCTGCGGATGGAGTCAAAGTAGAATCCATCGCTGAAGGTGTCACTAAAGTCAAAGCGCAGCTTACGCAGCAACGCATCGACGCTCAGCAGGCGCAGCAACTGCCCGGCGTGGCCGGTAGAAATATCGGTAAACTGCCCTTTGCTGACGCGCGATTTGAGAATGCCGTTCAGCGAAGCGACATCCGGCTGCCATGGTTTATCACGCCAATGTAAATCGTAGTCTACATCAACGGACGCGTCGCGAATTGGCGTGGAAACGCCGAAGAAGGCCACCGCATCATCAACGTTGTTACCGTGAATTTTGCCCTTCAGCGAGGTTCGCTGGCCAGAGGCCGCATTCACCCACACGCCCTCGGCGGTCAAGCGACCAAAACCAGTATCCACCAGGCCATTTGCCAGCGAGAGCGTATCGCCTTTGACGCTGAAATCACCGTCGATTCGCCCGTATTTCTGCCCCCATAGCCAGCACTCAGCGCAGCGCAGCTGGAGATCGGGCCAACCATGGAAGTCGATAGCGCTGCTGCTGGCGCTGGCGTTCACGCTTCCGCTGCTGGCTGTCTGCGCCAGCGGGTTCGCCGACGGGTTGTAGTAGAGATAACGCACCGCGGCCTGCCACGGCGAGTTGTTCTTCATCGTCAGGCTGGCGTTAATTTCGCGGCCCTGCGCTTCCACGCGCGTTCCGTCAGCCGTCGGTTTTGAGACCAGACTCAGGTTGTTCCACTGCTGGCCAGCAAAGGCCAGCGACGGCGTGCGCAGCGTGACGCTTTCCGGGAACGAGGCAGCGGAGCTCACGCTATCCGCCGCGCCGCGCTGGAACAGGGCCAGCCACTGCGCGCCATCCATCGGCGGTAAATTCAGTTCAACTCCCGGCGCCTGCGGCAGCGGCGGTATCGTGCGGCTGTCCGAGGTCCAGATGGCGCTCTGGAGCGCCAGCTTATTACCCAGCAGCCAGCGGCTGTTAATGTGGTTACTCTGACCGACGTTGCCAGTCAGGTCGAAACTGCGCAGATTGCCGTCGACGTCAATTTTAAGCGGCAGCGCCTGACCCGCCGTTTTGTTGGCTGGCGAAGGTAAGTTACTACTCACATTCTGCAGATCGCCTGTGATACCGACTTTATAGGTGGCGCTACCGTGATACGGCAGCTCAATCGCGACATTGCCTTTCCACGGCACGCTGCCTTTCAACGCATCGTTGAGCTGTTTCGGCAGCACGCCCATTTTAACGGGCTGCCAGTCGGCCTGCATATTCACGCCCACCTGATACGCTTTCGCCCCTTCGGTGGTGGTGAAATCGATATTCAGCGGCTGATTAAACCAGGTTGCCGTCAGCGGTTCACTGGTCAGGTTGCCGTTTTCAAAGCTGAATTTGCCTTTCAGGTTATGCAGCGTGCTGTCCAACGGCTTGATAAACAGGCTGTTGTTATTCAGTGCTACGTTGCCTTTCGCGGTGACCTGTTCGCCGTCGAGCGGGATATCGAGATGTAAGCGTGCACTCACATCGCCGTCAATCTGCAACTCTTCAAGGGCCGCCGCCAGCGAGTCGTGCAGAGGCGTTTCCTGGAAATACGGACCAACCGCCTTGCCCGGGCCGTTGATATCGGCGTCAATCAGCAGCTTCTCTTTTTCGTAATCCGGAATGGCCGCCTCAAGATTACTGGCGGTCACGCCGCCGAGCGTCGCTTTGTCCGCCTTCATCCACAGGCCTTCGTTAATAAAGTTCAGCTCAATATCAAGATTGGTCAGCGCTGGCCAATCCGGCTGGAAGGCAAAGGTCGCATCGTGCAGTGGAACGTAGACCTGGAACTGGCCTTCGTTGTGCTTATAAGGGAACAGGTGCGGGTTCCCGCCATACACCAGCGTGGCATTTTCCGCCTTGCCGGCTTTGATTGCGCCGCTCAGGTAATCAACCAGCTTCTTACCCATCAGGTTTTCCGGGAAGTAGCGCCACGCCTGGCCGCCATCATCGGTGCTGATCCCGGCGAGAATGCCCAGCCAGGGCTGATCGTCTTTTGGCTGAAGATAGCGGAAACCACCGGCGGCACGAACGCCGGTCGCCTGCACGTCGATATTGCGCCCGTCCAGCATCAAGCCTTTGTCGTTGTTCACCCAGTTCAGCGTAGCCGTGCCGTTGGCAATCTCCAGCGGCGCGCGGAAAACATGCTCGTAAGGCATCAGCGCTTTTTGCATGGCGACGTGCAGCGCGCCGTTCTCGACGCTGCCCGATATGCTGCCGGAAACATGTTCAGCCCCCGGCAGCAGCTTCCACTGCTTCCAGGCCAGATTGTCCCAGCTCGCGTTAAAGCGCGTTTTGCTGGTTTCCTGGAGAGGAATATCCATCGCCAGGGCATCAACCATGCCGCTCGGCTGAGCCGTACGCCAGATATCAGCCACTTCCGGCGAGAGCTTCTCGGCGATTGGCAGCAGGCCGTTTAACCCGGCGAGCGACAGATGGCTGGCACGTATACGCAGTTCATCGCTGCGCTTAGCGTCTGGCCCGCCGACTTCCTGAGCCGGGATCCATGCCAGCGCCAGCGCGCCGCGCGGCCATGGCGTATCATCAATGGTGATGCGGGTATCGGGAATGCGGAATTCCCAGCCCTCTTTTTCCCGAGAAAGATGCGCGGTGAGGTTGTCCACCGAGAGCTGATGCGTTTGCTGGTCGCCCTGCCAGCTGGCGCCGCCCTTTTTCAGCCACACGTCGCCGTTGGCCACTTCACCTTTATCCAGCGACACCCAGCCTTCAAGACTAAAGCGCGCGCTGGTCAGTGCGATGTTGTCCTGCATCCACCGTCCGAGCCACGGCTTCACATCGATATCATCGGCCTGCAACCAGAGCCGCCCTTTATTGAGCAGGCCGTTTTCATCGCGCAAGTCCATGCGCACTTTCATCACTCCGTGCTGTCCGGTGAGGCTGGAAAGGCTCAGCTCACCTTCGGCACGGTGACGGTTTTTGTCATTCACCCATGTGAGCTGCGGCACCGCAAGTTCGGCACGCTGGCCGGAGAGGGTCAGGAAACTGAGGTGACTGTCGCGTAAGGTGAAGTGGTCGAACTGGCGTAGGAAGAGATCGCCGATGCGATCGCCCTTCAGGCCATCGTCGCTGTCGTTTTTCTGCAACGGCGTGTTGGTGTGAATTTGCAGCTGCCAGAAGGTCAGCTCGCGGAACTGCCAACGCATGTGCAGCAGGCTTTGCCAGACGTCCAGCGCCATGGAGGCGCGTTTGATGGAGAGTTCGCCGCCGTCATTCAGCCCGGCTTTGATATCACGAACATCAAGGGTCGGGCCAAAGTTCTGCCAGCTGGCCTGGATTTGTGAGGCGGAGACCGGCAGCCCGGTCGCCGTTTCAATTTTACCCAGCAGCGCCGGACGCCATTTATCCAGATGCGGCAGCGCCAGACGCAGGCCGCTCACCAGCAGCGCGACAACGACAACCAGTGTGGCAACGGTGAGCAGTAAAATCCCCGGCAATCGCCTCACGCATCTCTCCTTGGGTCGCAGCAGGCTGCGTTATTACATCATGACCACATCAAACTGCTCCGGGTTATAGAGCGGTTCGATTTGAACTTTGACCTGCTTACCCACAAAGATCTCCACTTCCGCCAGCGCGTGGGATTCTTCACCCTTCAGCGTTTCCGCCACCGAAGGAGAAGCATAGACCAGGAAGCGATCGGAGTCGTAGGCGTGATGAACGCGCACAATTTCACGCATGATTTCATAGCATACCGTTTCAACGGTTTTCACCGTGCCGCGACCATGGCAGGTTGGGCATTCGGTGCACAGCACGTGCTCGACGCTTTCACGGGTGCGCTTACGAGTCATTTCCACCAGCCCCAGCGGCGAGAACCCGTTCACGCTGGTTTTGACCCTGTCTTTACTCAGCGCCTGTTCCAACGAGTGCAGCACCCGGCGACGGTGATCTTCATTATTCATATCGATAAAGTCGATGATGATAATGCCGCCAAGATTACGCAGACGCAGCTGACGCGCAATCGCCTGAGTGGCTTCAATATTGGTGTTGAAAATAGTGTCATCGAGATTACGGTGGCCGACAAAGGCCCCGGTATTGATGTCCACGGTGGTCATCGCTTCGGTCTGGTCGATAACCAGATAGCCGCCTGACTTAAGTTCCACTTTACGCTCCAGCGCACGCTGGATTTCATTTTCAACATCGAAGAGATCGAAGATAGGCTGGCGACCGCTGTAGTGCTCAAGCTTACTGGTCATTTCAGGCATATATTCAGCCGTGAACTCCATTAACGCTTCGTAGGTCAAACGGGAATCAACGCGAATCTTATCCAGCTGAGCGTCAGCAAAGTCACGGAGCACACGCTGTGCCAGCGCAAGCTCGCCATACATCTGGTAGCGGGTCTGTGGGCGTTTTTTACGCTCCATCACTTTCGTCCACACGCGCTTAAGGTAGGCGGCATCGGAGGCTAAATCCTCCTCGCACACCCCTTCCGCGGCGGTACGAATGATAAATCCGCCCTGCTCATCGCAGTAATCGGCCACCACTTTCTTTAAGCGGTCGCGTTCGGCTTCACTTTCAATACGCTGTGACACGCCGACGTGAGAAGCGCCAGGCATAAAGACCAGGTAGCGAGAAGGTAAGGTGATGTCGGTGGTCAGACGCGCGCCTTTGGTTCCCAGCGGATCTTTCACCACCTGCACCATCAGATCCTGTCCCTGACGCACCAGTTCAGAAATATCGCGGACGGTGAACTGCTTTTGCTCTTCACCCGCCACGCATTCGGTATGCGGCATGATATCGGAGGCGTGAAGGAACGCCGCCTTATCGAGACCAATATCTACAAAAGCCGCCTGCATACCCGGTAAGACACGACTAACACGACCTTTGTAGATATTGCCTACTATTCCGCGTCGCGCTTCACGCTCAATATGAATTTCCTGCAAAATGCCGCCATCGATGTACGCCACCCGCGTCTCCGATGGCGTCACGTTCACTAATAGTTCAGCCGTCATGTGTATCCCTTTTTTCACGTAGCGAGTTAAAGTTACTCAGCAACTCATACGTTTCCACCAGCGGTAAGCCGACTACGGCGTGATAGCTGCCATTTATCTTCCTGACGAAACAGCCACCCAGCCCTTGAATACCGTATGCACCTGCTTTATCTAAAGGTTCTCCGCTCGCAACATACGCTGCGATATCGTCATCAGAGAGCGTCCGGAAGGTCACATCAGTGACCACCAGACAGTCGAGCGTTTGCTGGCTATCGGCCAGCGCAACAGCGGTCATCACCTGATGGGTATTCCCCGAAAGCTTACGCAGCATCGCTGCCGCATGAGCTTCATCGCGCGGTTTCTCCAGCACTTCACCGTTGAGGATAACAATGGTATCTGCTCCCAGAACCGGGAGATCTTCGCTCGCTAAGGCGACACCCGCCTGCGCTTTCTCGCGCGCCAGTCGCGCCACGTAGTGCTGTGCATCCTCATGAGGACGGCGCACTTCTTCAATACCCGGAACCACTTTCTCAAAGGTCACCCCTAACTGAGTGAGCAGTTCCTGACGACGTGGAGAACCTGAAGCAAGATAGAGAGATACCATAACGACCTTATTGAACGGCAAATTGCTGACGAACTTTACGCATCAAAAGAAATATCCACGGCCAGAGCACGCCGTTTACTACACTACTCCAGAACACTTCAGGGCGGAAAGAGACGTTGATCACTAAAAACTCTGCCCAGAAAACAATAATATCCGTGGCAAGCGAGAGCAACATAACCACCAGCGCCTGCTGCCAGAGCGCGAGGTTACGGAACAGCTGATATTTCAGCGCCACCAGATACGCCACAATGCTCAACGACAGCGCGCGCACGCCAAGCGTTGAGCCACTGATCAGATCCAGTATGGCACCCATCACGAACCCCGTGCCAACATTCACCCGATGCGGCAGCGCCAGTGACCAGTACAGCAGAATGAGCAGCACCCAGTTTGGCCGGAAAACCGTGAGGTCGTCCGGCCAGGGCATAACTTGTAGCAACAGTGCGATAAGAAACGAGAGCCAGATTACCCAGCGTCCCTGGCTACGGTAACTTGCCACTATTGCCCCCCTGCGGAGGGTTGCGGTAGCGGCGTACCCGCAGGCGGCGTGGTTAACCCCGTTGCCGGAGCGGGAAGCTGCGGCCCCATGGTTTCTGGCGACGGCAGCACCTGAGGCATCATCTGCATCAGGCGTTCATTCGCCACGCGATGCACCTCTTCCGGGGTCATCGGGTTAGTGCCGTTACGATCGGCGCCCCACAGCAGCAGCAGATAACGCAGACGCTGCAGGCCTGCGGTTGGACGCGCCTGAATCACCGTGTACGCACGCTGCGTATCCAGCTTAACCGACGAAACGACGCCAACCGGGTAGCCTTCCGGGAAACGCCCGCCCAGGCCCGATGTCACCAGCACGTCGCCCACACGAATATCGGTGTTGGCAGGCAGATGTTCCAGTTGGAGATCGTCGGTACAACCGTTACCGGCGGCAATCACACGGATATCGTTACGCAGCACCTGAATGGGCAGCGCATGGGTAGCATCGCAAATCAGCAGCACGCGGCTGGTGAGTTTGGCGACGGCCACAACCTGACCCACAACGCCTTTATCGCTGATCACCGGCTGGCCTTCGTAAACGCCGTTCACGCTGCCTTTGTCGATAACCACCTGGTCGCTGTAGGGATCGTTTACCGTTGAGATCACCTGCGTCACCATTTTCTGTTCGTCCTGGCGTAGCGGTGAACCTAACAGCTCACGTAAACGGGCATTTTCTTGCTTGTACTGACCCAGCATCAGCAGGTCGCTGTTTTTCAGCAGCAGTTCCTGACGCAGTGCACGGTTTTCGAGTTCGAGCTGATCGCGTGAAGCCAGCGTTTGCGAGACGCTATCGAGCAGTTCACGAGGACCATTAGAAACAAAGTAGAAAGGACTGACGGCAGTATCCATGTACGTTCGGATTTGACTGAACATACCCAGGCGGCTGTCTGCGATAATGACACCCAGCGCCACCAGCACCGCCAGAATAAGGCGAATCTGCAGCGACGGGCCACGGCTAAAAATGGGCTTCATAGGCTATGCGTATTCTCGTGTCAGTGAAATTGAGGGTAGCCTTCTGGCTACCCTGAACCTCATGCTGACTACTCTTCGCTAAACAAGTCGCCGCCGTGCATGTCGATCATTTCCAGCGCCTTGCCGCCGCCACGCGCTACGCAGGTCAGCGGATCTTCAGCAACGACAACTGGAATACCGGTTTCTTCCATTAACAGGCGGTCGAGGTTGCGCAGCAGCGCGCCACCACCGGTCAGAACCATACCGCGCTCGGAGATGTCGGAAGCCAGTTCTGGCGGGCACTGTTCCAGTGCAACCATCACTGCGCTCACGATGCCGGTCAGCGGCTCCTGCAGCGCTTCGAGAATTTCGTTGGAATTCAGCGTGAAGCCACGCGGAACGCCTTCTGCCAGGTTACGGCCACGCACTTCGATTTCACGCACTTCGTCACCCGGGTAAGCGGAGCCGATTTCGTGCTTGATACGTTCTGCGGTGGCTTCACCGATCAGAGAGCCGTAGTTACGGCGAACGTAGTTGATGATCGCTTCGTCGAAGCGGTCGCCACCGATACGTACGGAAGAGGAGTAAACCACGCCGTTCAGGGAGATAACGGCCACTTCAGTGGTACCGCCACCGATATCGACAACCATGGAGCCAGTGGCTTCAGAAACCGGCAGGCCGGCACCAATAGCAGCAGCCATCGGTTCTTCAATCAGGAACACTTCACGGGCGCCAGCGCCCTGAGCGGATTCACGGATCGCACGACGTTCAACCTGGGTCGCGCCAACCGGTACACAGACCAGTACGCGCGGGCTTGGGCGCATAAAGCTGTTGCTGTGAACCTGTTTGATGAAGTGCTGGAGCATTTTTTCGGTCACGAAGAAGTCAGCGATAACGCCGTCTTTCATCGGACGAATAGCCGCGATGTTACCTGGCGTACGGCCCAGCATCTGTTTAGCGTCATGACCTACGGCGGCCACGCTTTTCGGTGAACCGGCACGATCCTGACGAATGGCGACCACGGAAGGCTCATTCAATACGATGCCTTGTCCTTTTACGTAAATCAGGGTATTCGCGGTACCCAGGTCAATGGACAGGTCATTGGAAAACATGCCACGAAATTTTTTCAACATACTAAGGGATAATCCTGAAAGCTGGGGCGGAAAACAAAATCCGCTTACTTTACCAACCACACGCAGCAGCGACAAGGCGCAAAAATCATCTGCAACGGTGAAAATTAGTGCAGTTCGTTACCTTTGTTACAAATCCAACCTGACTCCTTCAGTGCAGGGAGACTCACTGCCGCTCCATCCTGGATTTGTACCTGTCAAAGGTCGTCACATGCGTGATGCGTCGTTTTCCCTGGCGAGCAGACATGCACACTCCCGGAAAAAACCGCGCGCGTTATTCTACGTGATAAACACGTTAAACAGCAGGTCAAACCGAATATCTTTGCGAATATTTTTTCACATTTGCGTCAAGTGGCTGGGAAGAGGCAAAAAAATCTCCCTGGCCGCCGAAAACTCCGCATTCTGTCAGCACCTGCCATTCACTGCGGCTGCGTACACCGGCGGCAAATACCTGTATTGATGTTCCTTTACAGGCCTCTACCAGGCTTTGTACCAGCAGCTGGTTCTGGCTGCGCTTTTCTATATCACGTACCAGCACCGGATCGATCTTAATCAGTTCAATCTCAAGCTGCTTAATCCAACTGGTGCTGACAAGGGCTAAACCTGCCTGCGTTACCGCAACCCGAACGCCTAACGCATGAATTAAACGAACGACGGGCTGGAGACGCGTCATATGTTGACAGACATCTACCTCTGCAAGTTCAAAAATAATCCGTCGACGATGCGATTTTTCGCACTGCATTAATACATCACGTAACCAGCGTTGAAAACGCGGGCGGATCAATGACTCTACGGTAACCTGAATCGCCAGGTTTTCTTGCGGCCAGAAGCTGAGGAAAGGAAGCAAACGGGTAATCTGCAAGCGGTCGTACTCTTCGCCCAGTCCGAATTCCAGCACCATCGGCAGATACTCGGCGGCAATGACCTCTTCTTTACCGTCGAAGATCCGGCACATCAGCTCTCGATGATGCACGGTGCCGTCAAGACTCACGGCCGGCTTTTGATACAAACGCGGGCCGCCGCGACTGAGCATTTGCTCAATCAGGGTACGCCAGCGCACGTTGCCGCGCCCTTTCTCCGGTAGTGAATCATCATAAATGGCCCAGCTGTTGCTGCCCTGCAATACGGCATTACGTACCGCCGCTTCGGCGTGTTCCATCACCTGCTCGGTGGTTTGCCCGCTGCGCCAGGCGCAAATGCCGATATGCATCATGTCATCGCGATCGAGAATTTTTGCCAGCGGCAGACCGTCGATGGCTTTTAAGAGCTGCCCGGCAATACTGTCGGCCTCTTTTAGCGTGCGGTGCGGCAACAGAACGGTAAAGTCGCTGCGGCGGTAGCGCGCCAGTAACGCGCCGGGGTAGCGCATAATAAAGGTGGAGAGCAGGTTAATCAGGGTAAAGACGTGTTCTTCCGCCGCCGCGCGCCCCCAGTTGTCGCGCAAAAAGTCGAAATCCGGCAGGCGGATCATCATGACGATGCCGTGCGCCCCCACGTTTTCCTGGTCGTCGAGCAGCGTCGCCAACTGGCTATCGAAAAACAGACGGTTGCTCAGGCCGGTTTTTGAATCCTGCGCGGCATAAGAGCGAATCAGCGTATCCAGACGACTGCGCTGCTCGCCGGCAAACTGAATCTCCGACAGCAACGTATCCAGCGCCGAGCTGGTACGTGCCGGCCATTCGTGAATATTCCCCTTTGCCTTCGCGCCGCGCTCGCCGTTAAGGATCCGCGTGGCGCGCATCTCCAGCAACTCTTCACCCGCCAGCTGGCGTCGCAGCCAGCGCACGGCAATAAAGACCACCAGCACCATAAAGGCAATCGTGATGGTCAACGGCGCGGTGGTCATCAGCGAGCGGAAATAGTTGGCCATCGGGTCCAGATACACCAGATGAATCTTCATGCCGGGATGTTTGAGCGACGCCACCGTGATTTCGCGATACTGATAGTGGCTGCCCATCGGCAGATAACTACTGCTGCGGGTATGGTGGAACAGTGATTTGTCGTTCAGGGTAAAGTCGATACGCACGATGTCGAGCGGCACCATGATTTCATCGAGCTGGTTGTCGAGCGTCTCAAACGAGCTGTTGACCAGTCGATTATCCAGCACGGTCGCGACGGCCTGCACGCGCGTGGCTATCTTATACTGTATGCCGTTATAGAAACTCAGTGAGGAGCCAATTAACGTCACAAAGATGGTAAGCCCGGTTAAGAGCGTAAAAAAGGCTGAGAACTTCGTCGTTAATCGCATCCCTGAGTTAACTCCGTGGGTTAATCATCCCCGACAGAGGCCGGGTGCCAGCGTCCGTGTCTTACAAGAAGTAAGCACTAACATATCAAACCAGGCTGGCATACTACCAAACCTGGCGGATCTGGCAATTTATTGCGCCAAATCGATATCAAATGATGATAAGCGAGTATAGTCCCCGGTAAATTTTTTCACTATCAGACCATGTAAGGAAAGGTTATGCAGGCACTCATCTTAGAACAGCAGGATGGCAAAACCCTCGCCGCAGTGAAGGCCGTTGACGACAGTCTGCTGCCGCAGGGCAACGTCACCGTCGACATCCAGTGGTCCAGTTTGAATTATAAAGATGCGCTCGCCATCACCGGCAAAGGGAAAATTATCCGTAACTTCCCGATGGTGCCGGGTATCGACTTTGCCGGTACGGTTCATCACAGTGACGACGCACGCTTCACACCGGGCCAGCAGGTGCTGCTGACCGGTTGGGGCGTTGGCGAAAACCATTGGGGCGGGCTGTCCGAGCGCGCGCGCGTCAACGGTGACTGGCTGGTACCGTTGCCGGCAGGCCTGGACGGACGTAAAGCCATGATTATCGGCACCGCGGGCTTTACCGCGATGCTGTGCGTGATGGCGCTGGAAGACGCGGGCGTGCGCCCGGAAGATGGCGAAATCGTGGTGACCGGCGCCAGCGGCGGCGTAGGCAGCACCGCGATAGCTCTGCTGCATAAGCTGGGTTATCAGGTGGCCGCCGTTTCCGGACGCGAAAGCACTCATGATTACCTGCGCGCGCTGGGCGCGAGCCGTATTCTGGGCCGTGACGAATTTGCCGAAACCCGTCCGCTGGAGAAACAGCTCTGGGCCGGAGCGGTAGACACCGTGGGTGATAAAGTGCTGGCTAAAGTACTGGCGCAGATGAACTACGGCGGTTGCGTCGCAGCCTGCGGCCTGGCTGGCGGTTTTGCGCTCCCCACCACCGTCATGCCGTTTATCCTGCGTAACGTGCGTCTGCAGGGCGTTGACTCGGTCATGACGCCAGCGGCCCGGCGCGCCGAAGCGTGGAAACGTCTGGTGGCGGATCTGCCCGAAACGTTCTATCACCAAAGCGCAACGGAAATTAGCCTCGACCAGGCGCCCGCATTTGCCGACAAGATCATTAACAACCAGATTCAGGGCCGTACGCTGGTCAAAATCGCCTAAAATGCAATTTTTCGTGACATATTCGCATTAATGTCTGGCCTCCGTCATGCTTAGAAAAAAGCATGACGGAGAGCATTATGAATCGCAAAAAACTGACTGAAGCAGACGTCACGGCCGAGTCCGTGTTTATGCTCAAACGCCGCCAGGTGTTGAAAATGCTGGGCATTGGCACCGCGGCTGCCTCGCTTCCCCTGCACGCCTCCAGTCTGACCGACTGGTTTAAGGGCAATGACCGCCCTGCCGCCCCTTCAGGCGCGCCGCTTACCTTCGATAAACCCGCCCAATGGCAAAGCAAACTGACGCTGACGCCAGAAAATAAAGTCACCGGCTACAACAACTTTTATGAATTTGGGTTGGATAAGGCCGATCCGGCAGCAAACGCCGGAAGTTTACAGACCAACCCATGGAAACTGACGATCGGTGGCGAAGTGGCGAAACCGTTGACGCTCGATCATGATGACCTGACCAAACGTTTTCCACTGGAAGAACGAATTTATCGAATGCGCTGCGTGGAGGCGTGGTCGATGGTGGTGCCGTGGATTGGCTTCCCGCTGCATAAGCTGCTGGCTGCCGTCGAACCCACCAGCAACGCGAAGTACGTGGCTTTTAAAACCCTCTACTCGCCAGAAACCATGCCCGGACAGAAGGATCGCTTTATCGGCGGCGGCCTGGCATATCCTTATATAGAAGGGCTACGTCTGGACGAAGCGATGAATCCGCTGACGCTGCTCACCGTGGGCGTTTACGGCAAAGCATTACCGCCGCAAAACGGCGCGCCAATCCGCCTCACAGTGCCATGGAAGTACGGCTTTAAAGGCATTAAGTCGATTGTCAGTATTACGCTCACCCGCGATCGCCCCGATACCACCTGGAACCTGGCGGCGCCTGATGAATACGGTTTTTACGCTAACGTGAACCCGCATGTCGATCACCCTCGCTGGTCTCAGGCAACGGAACGGTTTATCGGTTCTGGCGGCATTCTCGACGTACAGCGCCAACCGACGCTGCTGTTTAACGGCTACGCCGATGAGGTGGCCTCGCTGTATCGCGGGATGAATCTGCGGGAGAATTTTTAATGCGTTTAACGGCTAAACAGATAACCTGGCTGAAAGTTTGCCTGCATCTTGCCGCATTTTTGCCGTTTGTGTGGCTGTTCTGGGCGGTCTCTCAAGGGCAGCTCAGCGCCGATCCGGTCAAGGATATTCAGCACTTTACCGGTAGGATGGCTCTGAAATTGCTGCTGGCGACCTTGTTGGTCGCCCCGCTGGCGCGTTACGCTAAACAGCCGTTGCTGATTCGCACGCGCCGCTTGTTAGGTCTGTGGTGTTTCACCTGGGCGACGATTCACCTCACCAGCTACAGCCTGCTGGAACTGGGGATCCAGAATCTGTCGCTATTGGGACAAGAAATTGTGACTCGGCCCTATCTGCTGCTGGGATTAGCCTGCTGGCTTATCCTGTTGGCGCTGGCGGTCACCTCAACGCAGGCGATGCAACGAAAACTCGGGCGACGCTGGCAGCTTTTGCATAACTTCGTCTATCTTGTCGCGATCCTCGCGCCGATACATTATCTGTGGTCGGTGAAGATTATCTCACCGCAACCGCTCATCTATGCCGGCTGCGCCATTGTGCTATTAGCCTGTCGCTATAAGAAGTTTCGCCAGTGGTGGCGATGATGTCGCGATATGTGCGGTTTACCACAATTCACTTATAGTCAGACGTTCTTTACACGATAGCAGTTGATAATCTTCCCTGATAAGACCAGTATTTAGCTGCCAAATGCTACGAAATAGTTATAATGTGCGACCTTGGTTTTCCTGACGGGGGTTTTAAGCCTCTGAAAAGGTGACAATCGCGCATCGAAGGTATATTTTGTTTTTTACCCGAGAATTGCAGGAGATAGCAGCACAATGACTGACAAGTTTCGCATTTTGCTTTTGAACGGCCCGAACCTGAATATGTTAGGCACCCGTGAGCCAGAGAAGTATGGCACGCTGACGCTTTCCCAGATCGTAAGCCGCTTAACCGCGGAAGCCGAAGCCTTGAACGTCACGCTAGACAGCCTGCAATCCAACGCCGAGTACGTCCTCATCGACCGTATTCATCAGGCTAAAGACAATATTGACTATATCCTGATCAATCCGGCCGCGTTCACGCACACGAGCGTTGCCCTTCGCGATGCGTTGCTGTCGGTGAGCATCCCGTTTATCGAGATTCACCTCAGCAACGTCCATGCGCGCGAACCATTCCGTCATCATTCGTATCTGTCTGATATCGCTTCCGGCGTTATCTGCGGGCTCGGGGCTGACGGCTATTCATACGCTTTACAGACGGCGGTAAAACGCCTGTCACAATCAAACTAAACAAAGAGTACGGAACCCACTCATGGATATTCGTAAGATTAAAAAACTGATCGAGCTGGTCGAAGAGTCTGGCATCAACGAACTGGAAATTTCTGAAGGCGAAGAGTCTGTGCGCATCAGCCGCACGGCGCCGAACACCGGTATTCCAGTGATGCAGCAGGCTTATGCAGCGCCTGTTATGCAACAGCAGGCACCTGTCGCGGCAGCAGCACCAGCCGCAGCTGAAGCCCCGGCTAAAGCTGAAATCAGTGGTCACATCGTACGTTCCCCGATGGTTGGTACTTTCTATCGCACTCCAGGCCCGGATGCTAGAGCATTCGTGGAAGTTGGTCAGAAAGTTAACGTGGGCGACACCCTGTGCATCGTTGAAGCGATGAAAATGATGAACCAGATTGAAGCTGACAAAGCAGGGACTGTGAAAGCAATCCTGGTAGAAAGCGGTCAGCCGGTTGAATTTGACGAGCCGCTGGTCGTCATCGAGTAACGAGGCGAAGATGCTGGATAAAATTGTCATCGCTAACCGCGGCGAGATCGCACTGCGTATTCTTCGTGCCTGTAAAGAACTGGGCATCAAGACCGTCGCTGTGCACTCGACTGCGGACCGCGATTTAAAACACGTACTGCTGGCGGATGAGACGGTTTGTATCGGCCCGGCGCCATCCGTAAAAAGCTATCTGAACATCCCGGCTATCATCAGCGCAGCTGAGATCACCGGCGCTGTGGCGATTCACCCAGGCTATGGCTTCCTCTCTGAGAACGCCAACTTTGCCGAGCAGGTTGAACGTTCCGGCTTTATCTTCATCGGCCCGAAAGCCGACACCATTCGCCTGATGGGCGACAAAGTGTCTGCGATCACCGCGATGAAGAAAGCAGGCGTACCGACCGTTCCGGGCTCTGACGGCCCGCTGGGCGACGACATGGACGCTAACCGCGCACATGCGAAACGCATCGGCTACCCGGTCATCATCAAAGCCTCCGGCGGCGGCGGCGGTCGCGGTATGCGCGTAGTGCGCAGCGACTCCGACCTGGCCCAGTCCATTGCCATGACCAAAGCGGAAGCGAAATCTGCTTTCAACAATGACATGGTGTACATGGAAAAATACCTGGAAAATCCTCGCCACGTCGAGATCCAGGTACTGGCTGATGGTCAGGGTAACGCTATCTATCTGGCTGAACGTGACTGCTCCATGCAGCGTCGTCACCAGAAAGTCGTCGAAGAAGCGCCGGCACCGGGCATTACCCCGGAACTGCGTCGCTACATCGGCGAACGCTGCGCGAAAGCGTGTGTGGATATCGGCTACCGCGGCGCGGGTACTTTCGAGTTCCTGTTTGAAAACGGCGAGTTCTACTTCATTGAAATGAACACCCGTATCCAGGTAGAGCACCCGGTTACCGAGATGATCACCGGCGTTGACCTGATCAAAGAGCAGCTGCGTATTGCTGCCGGTCAGCCGCTGTCTATCAAGCAAGAAGAAGTGCAGGTTCGCGGCCATGCGGTGGAATGCCGTATCAACGCCGAAGACCCGGACACCTTCCTGCCAAGCCCGGGTAAAATCACCCGCTTCCACGCGCCGGGCGGCTTTGGCGTTCGTTGGGAATCTCATATCTACGCCGGCTACACCGTACCGCCGTACTATGACTCAATGATCGGCAAACTCATCTGCTACGGTGAGACCCGTGACGTGGCGATTGCTCGCATGAAGAATGCGCTGCAGGAGCTGATCATCGACGGTATCAAAACCAACGTTGATCTGCAGATGCGCATTATGAGCGACGAGAACTTCCAGCATGGTGGTACCAACATCCACTATCTGGAGAAAAAACTCGGATTGCAGGAAAAATAATCCTGTTCTCGCAGCAAAAGGCCGGATTTTCCGGCCTTTTTTCTTTTTCTCTCCCCTCATCTTTTCCTTGCGGTACAATCCCCGCTTTCTTCATCCACAAGGGACAAAAAATGGACAAGCGTTTTGTTCAGGCCCATAAAGAGGCGCGCTGGGCGCTGTGGCTAACCCTTCTCTATCTTGCTGCGTGGTTAGCAAGCGCTTACATACCAAACTCGATGCAGGGCTTCACTGGCCTGCCACACTGGTTTGAGATGGCCTGCCTGCTGATTCCGCTGGTATTTATTTTGTTGTGTTGGGCGATGGTGAAATTTATCTATCGCGATATTCCGCTGGAGGATGACGACCATGCAGCTTGAAGTCATTCTGCCGCTTATCGCCTATCTGCTCGTCGTTTTTGGTCTGTCGATTTACGCCATGCGTAAACGGGCGACCGGAAACTTCCTCAATGAGTATTTTCTCGGTAGCCGCTCAATGGGGGGCATCGTCCTGGCGATGACGCTAACGGCCACCTATATCAGCGCCAGTTCGTTTATCGGCGGGCCGGGCGCGGCTTATAAGTACGGGCTCGGGTGGGTGCTGCTGGCGATGATTCAGCTACCCGCCGTTTGGCTCTCGCTGGGGGTATTGGGCAAAAAGTTCGCTATTCTTGCTCGTCGCTATAACGCCGTGACGCTCAACGATATGCTGTTTGCCCGCTACCAGAGCCGCCTGCTGGTCTGGCTGGCGAGCCTGAGCCTGCTGGTTGCTTTTGTCGGCGCGATGACCGTCCAGTTTATCGGCGGCGCGCGCCTGCTGGAAACCGCCGCGGGCATTCCCTATGAAACCGGCCTGCTCATTTTTGGTATCAGCATTGCACTGTATACCGCGTTCGGCGGCTTTCGCGCCAGCGTGCTGAACGACACCATGCAGGGTTTGGTGATGCTTGTCGGCACCATCGTACTGCTGGTTGGCATTGTGCATGCGGCGGGCGGGTTGAGCCACGCGGTGCAAACGCTGGAAGCGATTGACCCGAAACTCGTTTCGCCACAAGGGGCAGATGATATTCTGTCGCCGACCTTTATGACCTCGTTCTGGGTGCTGGTCTGCTTTGGGGTAATTGGTTTACCGCACACGGCAGTGCGCTGCATCTCTTATAAAGACAGTAAGGCGGTGCACCGGGGTATTATTATCGGGACGATCGTCGTCGCGATCCTGATGTTCGGTATGCACCTTGCCGGCGCGCTGGGACGCGCGGTTATTCCGGACCTCACGGTGCCGGATCTGGTCATCCCTACGTTGATGGTGAAAGTGCTCCCCCCCTTCGCGGCAGGGATTTTCCTGGCGGCGCCGATGGCGGCAATTATGTCGACAATTAATGCCCAACTGCTGCAAAGTTCCGCTACGATCATCAAAGATCTCTATTTGAATCTGCACCCGGAACAGATGCAGAATGAGCGTCGTTTGAAGCGCATGTCGGCGGCAATCACGCTGATTCTGGGGGCATTGCTGCTACTGGCCGCCTGGCGCCCGCCTGAAATGATTATCTGGTTAAACCTGCTGGCCTTTGGTGGGCTTGAAGCCGTATTCCTGTGGCCGTTGGTGTTAGGCCTGTATTGGGAGCGTGCCAATGCAGCCGGAGCGCTGAGCGGGATGATCGTGGGTGGCGTGCTGTACGCCGTACTGGCGACGTTTAATATTCAGTACCTGGGCTTCCATCCGATTGTGCCTTCGTTACTGCTAAGTTTGCTGGCGTTTGTGGTCGGGAACCGTTTTGGTCAACCTGCCCCACAAGCAGCCGTAATTTCTACTGATAAATAAAGAGTTTTGCCATGCCGTGGATCCAACTGAAACTGAACACAACCGGCGCCCATGCCGAAGATCTTAGCGATGCGCTGATGGAAGCCGGTTCGGTCTCCATCACCTTCCAGGATACGCATGACACGCCGGTCTTCGAGCCGTTGCCGGGTGAAACTCGCCTGTGGGGCGATACCGACGTTATCGGCCTGTTTGATGCAGAAACCGACATGAAAGAGGTCGTTTCCCTGCTTGAGCAACATCCTCTGCTGGGCGCGGGCTTTGCGCATAAAATCGAACAGCTGGAAGATAAAGACTGGGAGCGTGAGTGGATGGACAACTTCCACCCGATGCGCTTTGGCGAGCGTTTGTGGATCTGCCCAAGCTGGCGCGACGTGCCGGATGAGAACGCGGTCAACGTGATGCTCGACCCGGGTCTGGCCTTCGGCACCGGTACCCACCCAACCACTTCGCTGTGCCTGCAATGGCTGGACGGACTGGCTCTGACCGGCAAGACGGTGATCGACTTCGGCTGCGGTTCCGGGATCCTCGCGATCGCCGCGCTGAAGCTGGGCGCGGCGAAAGCCATCGGGATCGATATCGATCCGCAGGCCATTCAGGCCAGCCGCGACAATGCCCAGCGTAACGGCGTTTCCGAACGCCTGGAGCTGTATCTGCCGCAGGACCAGCCAGAAGCCATGAAAGCCGACGTGGTGGTCGCCAACATCCTGGCCGGCCCATTACGTGAACTCGCGCCGTTAATCAGCGTGCTGCCGGTTACAGGCGGCCTGCTGGGCCTGTCAGGCATCCTGGCCAGCCAGGCGGAAAGCGTATGTGAAGCATATGCCGACCTCTTCGACCTCGACGCCGTCGTCGAAAAAGAAGAGTGGTGCCGCATTACTGGCCGCAAAAAATAATCGTCTCTGAATGCGGCCTGCTGGCCGCATTTTCCCCTCCCCGAACGTTTTATCCCCCTCATAAATGCGAGACAGATCGCATTTACCGAACCAATATTGTTCATTAAATCATCATTTTATCGCTCAAGCGCTCGCCGTTGCGCAAGAATACGAGAGAAGTTTGATGATTTTCTGAATGCGCACAAAACATTCACTTTTGTATAATTTGATGATTAATATGGAAATTTATCGTCGATTCGCTTTCAGTACTGAGATTCATTGATCTACAACATCGGATTGCTCAAAGTTTGGCCTTTCATCTCGTGCAAAAAATGCGTAATATACGCCGCCTTGCAGTCACAGTATGGTCATTTCTTAACTCATGCGTATCGGACAACACCAGCTCAGAAATCGCCTGATCGCAGCGCCCATGGCTGGCATCACTGACAGACCATTCCGGACGTTGTGCTACGAGATGGGAGCAGGCTTAACCGTATCAGAGATGATGTCCTCCAACCCGCAGGTGTGGGAGAGCGATAAATCTCGGTTACGTATGGTGCACGTGGATGAACCAGGTATTCGTACCGTGCAAATCGCCGGTAGCGATCCTGAAGAGATGGCCGGAGCCGCCCGCATTAATGTGGAAAGCGGCGCCCAGATTATTGATATTAATATGGGCTGTCCGGCAAAAAAGGTGAATCGCAAGCTAGCAGGCTCAGCCCTACTGCAATATCCGGATCAGGTGAAGGCTATCCTGAACGCGGTTGTTAAGGCGGTGGACGTTCCTGTCACACTCAAGATTCGCACTGGCTGGGCTCCTGAGCACCGTAACTGTGTAGAAATTGCCCAACTGGCTGAAGACTGTGGCATTCAGGCTCTGACTATTCACGGACGCACCCGCGCCTGCTTGTTTAACGGAGACGCTGAGTACGACAGCATTCGGACAGTTAAGCAGAACGTTTCCATTCCGATTATCGCGAATGGCGACATTACTGACCCGCTTAAAGCCAGAGCTGTACTCGACTATACGGGGGCTGATGCCCTGATGATAGGACGTGCGGCTCAGGGAAGACCCTGGATCTTTCGGGAAATCCAGCATTATCTGGACACTGGGGAGCTGCTGCCTCCACTGCCTCTGGCAGAGGTGAAGCGCTTGCTTTGTGCGCACGTTCGGGAACTGCATGACTTTTACGGTCAGGCAAAAGGGTACCGAATCGCGCGGAAACACGTCTCCTGGTATCTCCAGGAGCACGCTCCAAATGACCAGTTTCGGCGCACATTCAACGCCATTGAGGATGCCAGCGAACAGCTGGAGGCGTTGGAGGCATACTTCGAAAATTTTGCGTAATAGAAATAAAGAGCTGACAGAACTATGTTCGAACAACGCGTAAATTCTGACGTACTGACCGTTTCTACCGTTAACTCTCAGGATCAGGTAACCCAAAAACCCCTGCGTGACTCGGTTAAACAGGCACTGAAGAACTATTTTGCTCAACTGAACGGTCAGGACGTTAATGACCTGTATGAGCTGGTACTGGCTGAAGTAGAACAGCCCCTGTTGGACATGGTGATGCAATACACCCGTGGTAACCAGACCCGCGCAGCCCTGATGATGGGCATCAACCGCGGTACTCTGCGTAAGAAACTGAAAAAATACGGCATGAACTGATACTAATCAGTTAATTGCTTGATTTTGAAGGCGCTACTCGGCATGGGGAAGCGCCTTTTTTATTGCCTGTTTTACGCCTTCATATAGACGATACGGTATCCTGGTCCCTCAGGGATGACCTGCGCAAAACCACTCCCCCCAAAGTGCATTCCCGCCACCAGCAGTTTTTCCTGCGCCGCCTGCGCCAGGATGCGTTTACGTGAAGACTTTGCCTGCTCGGGGTCGATATCAAACGCAATGGACACATCGGGATGTGCCGTCTGAATATAGGGGAAGTGGACGATATCTCCCCAGATAAGCAGGCTGGCCTGCGGCGTATCGATTCTGAAGCCCGTATGCCCTGGCGTATGACCAGGCAGATGAACCGGCTGAATCCCCTCGATAATCGGCTTGTCGTCGAGTAAAGAAACGCGTTCGCCGTATACCGCCAACGTCTGGCGCGCCCGGATAAAGTTACGCTGCGCACGTTCGTTAGCCTGCGCCAGACGCTCATCATTCTGCCAGAACGCAACTTCGAGCGGATGAATGTAGAGCCGGGCATTCGGATAAACAGCTGCCCCGGCGTTATCCAGCAAGCCGCCGATATGATCGGGATGCGCATGGGTTAACAGCAACGTATCGACCGCCTGCGGCTCAACGCCAAACGCCTGTAGATTATCCCTGAACAGCCCACCCACGTTGTTTGCGCCCCCCGTGCCGGAATCCACCAGAATCGTGCGCCCGCGTCCGCGAATCAGATAGCCATAAATATGCAGGTTGCCGGGTTCAGCCACGCCGGCGCTGCGCTGAATCTCTCCCGCGTCGGTTGTCGTGATACCCGAGAGCAGATCCAGGCTGGCGGACATATTCCCGTCGCTCAGCGCGGTTACCTGAAAATCCCCAATCTGGCGGGAAATAAAGTCCATAAACACCTCATTATGATCACGGTAAGTAACAAACAAGATGACAGATACTGCGTATGGAAAACAGTGGGAGAATGGTGAGATGAAATTTTTTCAGCCATCCCTGACCGAAAGCGTGCAGAATTACTGATTAACCACCAGAGCAGGTCGGCTCGCCCAGAGACTTTGGGCGCAGACCGTGGACATAATATTGTCGACCAGCAGTGGCGCTTGTTGATAGAGATCGAACTGCTGCGGGTCCATTAACCAGTTTTTAATCAAACCGCTAAACGCGCTATATAAAACGATTAATATAATCTCAATATTTGTATCTTTAGGTAAGATCTGGTTACGTACACAGCCCTGCAGTATATTACGCACGGAATCATAGCCAAATCCTATTTTCTTTCTGATTTCGCACTCCGACATCATGTCGCTATTAAATTCGCACTTATGATACAGAATCTGCATCAAAGCACGCTGACGCGGCGTTTCCGCAATATATTGCAAACCTAATACAAATTTATTCCTTAAGTCCAATAATGGATTTCCAGTCTCTATTTGTTTCAATTTATGATGAACTAAATCACGCAGAGGGAGTTGCTCCTGCCACATTGCGTTAAATAACTCACTCTTACTTGAAAAATGCCAGTAAACCGCCCCCCGCGTGACGCCAGCAGCATCGGCAATATCAGTCAGCGTGGTGTTGCTGACGCCGCGCCGCGCAAACTGTTCGATTGCCGCGTCGAGCAGCATCTGACGCGTCTTGAGCGCCTCTTCTTTCGTTTTTCTTGCCATGAAATGTATCGCTTACCGTTGGATGAGCGGTGAATAATTTATATTACTCTATTCAATCTACCATTCAG
>NZ_JANEWH010000052.1:0-32351 GCF_028069715.1 Kluyvera sp. Awk 3
ATACAAATAAAAGATAAGAAATTCATATTGATAGATAAGGCACTGGTCAAATAACCCGCGTACATCTCAGAATTTTGAGTTAGTTCACAAAGTTCCTCAAAATTCACATTTGGTTACACATAATTTCTTTTGCTTACTTATTCTCGATGTTTGTAGCATTTTCAGGGTGGCGAAAGAATGTTTTGAATGGAAAGATGCCTCTCAGACACATAAAGACACCAAACTATCATCAATAGTTCCGTAAATTTTTATTGACGGAAGTAATTGGCGGCAGTGGCGAGTGTCTATAAAAAAAACCTAATGAGGGTAATAAATAATGATGAAGCGTAATATCCTGGCAGTGGTAATCCCTGCCCTGCTGGTAGCTGGCGCAGCAAATGCTGCTGAAATCTATAACAAAAACGGCAACAAACTGGACTTCTACGGTAAAGCAGTTGGTGAACACATTTGGACCACCAACGGCGACACCGGCAACGAAGACACCACCTATGCCCGTATCGGCTTCAAGGGTGAAACCCAGATCAACGATCAGCTGGTAGGCTACGGTCAGTGGGAATACAACATGAATGCATCCAGCGCGGAAGGCGCTCAGGGTACCGCAACGCGTCTGGCGTTCGCGGGCCTGAAATTTGGCGATGCGGGTTCTCTCGACTACGGTCGTAACTACGGCGCAATCTACGACGTCGGCGCTTACACCGATATGTTAGTTGAATGGGGCGGCGATTCCTGGGTTCGCACCGACAACTTCATGAACGGCCGTACCACTGGCGTTCTGACCTATCGTAACTCTGACTTCTTCGGTCTGGTTGATGGCCTGAATATCGCGCTGCAGTACCAGGGTAAAAACGACCGTAGCAACGTCGTTGCGCCGAGCGTTGACGAAAATGGCGTTATCGATTTAGGCCGCGCAGGTAACGGTCTGAAAGGTAACGGCGACGGCTTCAGCACCGCGGTCACCTACGACTTCGGCGAAGGCTTCGGCGTAGCTGCTGGTTATGAAACCGCAGACCGTACCAGCGAGCAGGTTGCTGCTGGCACATCTTCTGCATGGGCGAGCGCTGAAGGCGACCGCGCACAGGCATGGTCTACTGGTCTGAAATATGACGCGAACAACCTGTACACCGCTGTGACTTATACCGAAACGCAGAACATGACCGTTGAGCCAGACTACAACTTCGCCAACAAAACTCAGAACATCGAAGCAGTGGTTCAGTACCAGTTCGACTTCGGTCTGCGTCCATCCCTGGGCTACGTTCAGTCCAAAGGTAAAGACCTGAAAGCGCGTAAAGGCTTCGACGGCGGCAGCGCTGACCTGGTTAAATACATTGAAGTGGGTACCTGGTACTACTTCAACAAGAACATGAACGTCTACGCGGCGTACAAGTTCAACCTGCTGGACGACAACGCTTACTCCGCAGCTACCGGTCAGGCGACCGACGATCAGGCTGCTGTTGGTATCGTTTACCAGTTCTAATCAGCAGACCCTCACTGCTATATGCCTCAAGAGCAGGACTTCGGTCCTGCTTTTTTGCGTTCTAAAGAGGAAGATCTTAACTTTTGAAAAGCTTCGCGCTTTTAGTCTCTAACGGTTGGCATTTTGTAAATCTACCGTTAACCTGATAGCGGATTTCCCCCGAACTTATTAATGGAACCTCGTCATGTTTGAGAACATTACAGCCGCCCCTGCCGACCCAATTCTGGGCCTGGCCGATCTGTTTCGCGCCGACGAACGCCCGGGAAAAATCAATCTCGGGATAGGTGTTTATAAAGATGAAACCGGCAAGACGCCGGTGCTGACCAGCGTAAAAAAAGCTGAACAGTATCTGCTGGAGAATGAAACCACCAAAAACTATCTCGGTATTGATGGTATTCCTGAGTTTGGTCGCTGCACGCAAGAGCTGCTGTTTGGCAAAGGCAACAGCATCATTAGTGACAAACGCGCGCGCACAGCTCAGACCCCAGGCGGCACCGGCGCACTGCGCGTGGCGGCGGATTTTCTCGCGAAAAATACTGACGTGAAGCGCGTTTGGGTTAGCAACCCAAGCTGGCCGAACCACAAGAGCGTCTTTGGCGCTGCTGGCCTGGAAGTACGCGAATATGACTACTACGATGCAGAAAAGCATGCCCTTAACTTCGACGGCCTGCTGGCGAGCCTGAATGAAGCCCAGGCGGGTGACGTGGTGCTGTTCCACGGCTGCTGCCATAACCCAACCGGCATCGACCCGACGCTGGAGCAGTGGCAACAGCTGGCAAATCTGTCGATTGAAAAAGGTTGGCTGCCGCTGTTCGACTTCGCCTACCAGGGCTTTGCTCGCGGTCTGGAAGAAGATGCCGAAGGCCTGCGCGCATTTGCCGCGCTGCACAAAGAGCTGATTGTGGCGAGCTCCTACTCGAAAAACTTCGGCCTGTACAACGAACGCGTTGGTGCTTGCACCCTGGTCACAGCCGATGCCGACACCGCCGATCGCGCCTTCAGCCAGCTGAAAGCCGTGATTCGCGCGAACTACTCTAACCCGCCGGCGCACGGCGCATCCGTGGTCGCAACCATTCTCAGCAACGACGCGCTGCGCGCCATCTGGGAACAAGAGCTGACCGATATGCGTCAGCGCATTCAGCGCATGCGCCTGCTGTTCGTCAATACGTTGCAGGAAAAAGGCGCCAGCCGCGATTTCACCTTCATCACGAAGCAGAACGGGATGTTCTCGTTCAGCGGTCTGACCAAAGAGCAGGTACTGCGCCTACGTGAAGAGTTCGGTATTTATGCCGTCGCTTCCGGCCGTATCAACGTGGCGGGCATGACGCCGGACAACATGGCGCCGCTGTGCGAAGCCATCGTCGCGGTCCTGTAATCAATACGCTCCCTTCAGGGACAAAAAAGGCCGCATTCGCGGCCTTTTTATTATTCTGAGATTACCACACCGGCAGTTCATCCTGCAGGAATGGATTATGCAGACGCTCATAACCCAGCGTCGACATTGGGCCATGGCCGGCAATAAACTTCACGTCATCGCCTAACGGCAGCAGTTTGCGCTTAATCGCATCAATCAACTGCGCGTGATCGCCACGCGGGAAGTCGCTGCGCCCGACGCCACCTTTAAACAGCACGTCACCCGAGATCAGCAAACGCGCCTGGTCATCAAAGAACACCACATGCCCCGGCGTATGTCCCGGACAGTGCAGCACCTGCAGCTTCACGTTGCCGACACTCACCGTATCCCCTTCATTCAGCCAGCGGTCCGGCGTCAAAGGCTGACAGTCCTCAAGGCCAAACATCCGGCTCTGCGCAGGCAGCCCCTGCAACCAGAATTCATCTTCTTTTTCCGGGCCAATAATCGGCACCCCGTAGTGCTGCGCCAGTTCAGCCGCCGCCCCCACATGATCGAGATGACCATGAGTCAGCAAAATTTGCTGCAACGTCACGCCCGCTTCGGCAACCTGCTGCTTGATAGTTTCCGCATCGCCGCCTGGGTCGACCAGCGCCGCCAGTTTCGTTTGCTCGCACCAGATCAATGAACAGTTTTGCGCGAACGCAGTCACCGGAATAATACGATAATTCATGTTGCTCCTGTTTGGACTCGTCACCGTTCAGACACTTCAGTGTGCCTGAACGGTTGGCGTAGAGCTACCAGTGCCGGACCGGCCCGGTATCAATATGCACAAAGTTGCTACGTGGGTAATATCCTACACCACCTGCGCGCATAGATAACGCAGCTTTGCGTATATTACTTAATGAAACGCCTTCAATATGAAAATCCATTGCCTGACCTTTCGTGTGATAACTATTTTTAGCCACCCCACGACTGTGCGCTCTCAGTTCGGTATTGGTATCAACAGAACGATACCCGGAAATCAATTGCACAGGTTTATTTGTTCCTAATAGTCCCTGAAGGCGATAAAGCTGATCGAACAAAGAAGGATCGATGCTTTTTATTTTATTCGCGCGATAGTCACGGAAAAAATGGTTTAGTTTTGCTAATTCATCCTGAATATAGCCTCGGCCGTCAAAAAACTCGGCTTTTATCAACTCACCTGTATGCAGGTTATTCAGCGTTAAAATACGCGGACGTGGGGTCGAGAGGGTGGCAAGCGCAGGCGTGGGCAAGATGGCGGCCGCGCCGAGCGCAACACCACCTAACGCCAGCAGCTTGCGGCGATTAGCGTCAAATTTGTCCATGATAATCAGGTCTACAGTCAGTAATGTGATCGAAAAATATGCACTTCTGGCGCACGTTAAGCACCTTACCGGGCATCAAAGCCAGCGTCAAGGCGGCCTGCCGCGCAGAGACACCAGCCCTGGACCTACGGGGCTGGTGTCTGCGCTTTTTATTCGACAACTACATTACCTGAACTACTTCATTTATCTGATCAATTGTTCCGCTTTTGGCAAAATCTGTGCACCCGATCGCGCAGTGACATCGTAATTGTAAATATCTGTTCGATATTGTGTCTGACCGTCAGCACCGACAAAGGCGGTCAGATAATAGAGATTAACCGGAATATTCTGCCGGATATTCACGTAGCGCGTATTCCCTTCTTTAAGGGCATCGGAAATTCGGGCGTCATTCCAGCCTGCATCCTGTAACAGCATATTCGCCAGATCGGAAGCTTTATTTACCCGCACGCAGCCGGAGCTTAATGCCCGCGCATCTTTCTGGAACAGATTATGGTTAGGCGTATCATGCAGATAAATGGCATCGGAGCTTGGCATATTAAACTTATAGCGCCCCAGCGAGTTATGTTCCCCCGGCGCCTGCTGGAAACGGAACGGCAAATTCGACGGTGTGATTGTCGACCAATCGACCCGCCACGGATCGATAGTCTCTTTACTGTTCCAGCCACGTAACACGGTGTAATTATGCCGCTCCAGGTAGCCCGGATCATTACGCAGCTTCGGGAGAATATCGTTACGCGCCAGCGTCGGCGGCACGTTCCACGGTGGGTTGACCACCACATTATTCAGCGCGCTGCTCATCATCGGCGTTTTACGATCGGGGCGGCCCACGATAACCCGCGAGGCCAGCGCTTCGTTGCCGTTGAGATAGTAGACCAGCGAGTAAGCCGGAATATTCACCATAATCCCGGTAGAGACTTTCCCCGGTAACAGGCGCAGACGCTGAATGTTCAGAGCCAGCACGCCCGCACGCTGGGCGGACGAGACGTTCAGCCAGTCGCGCGTCGATGCGCCAATGACGCCGTCCGCACCAAGTCCCTGCGCCGCCTGGAATCGTTTCACCGCATCCACCAGCTGGCGGTCATAGGCGGCGGGCCCGCTTTTCGCTGCCTTTTTCGTCTTGCCGACGTTATCACCCGGCAGCGGAATGGCCGGACTGTTGTCCAGCACGCCATTACGTTGCAGGATTTCACGTAGCGCCGGCACATCGCTACTCCACTGCCCCGGACGCAATGCGGCTGTCGAGGTCAGTTTTGGCCACGGGCGGTTATCCCCCGTCAGCGCCAGTAGCGCCTGATGCATTGCGCTATACTGCGGATGCTGCGGCGCCAGCGCGGCGATAAACTGCGGCAGCGAGCCGTTTTCCAGCGCTAACTGCCATTGGTTAATCACGGACAGCGGCGGCGTCGCCAGCGTGTACGGTTTATCGCTATACAACCAACGATTGCCCTGAACCGGAATACCGCTGATAAAGTGCAGATAGCCCATCAGCGCGTCGGAAAGTACGACGTCACGTGCCATCCCATTGATGCCGGGATCGGTCAGCAGCTCGACCCAACGGGTAAACTGCGGCTGGAAACCGGCGATCGCCACTTCCGCCAGCTGCTGCTGGAAGGCGCGTACCGCATCACGGTTTTCCCACATGGGTTTCATCTCTCGGGCGGCATACAATGTCGCCAGAGGATTCAGGTAGACAGGTTGATATCCGGCAGGTAGCGTAGCCAGAATATCGGCGCGGCTTTTCGCCGCCGCCCCTTCAGCCAGCGGCTGAGTGCCGACAAGGCTCGCCATTGCCGACGATTGCGCGCCCGAGTTCAGAAGCACTGGCGCTTGTTCTGCTGGCGTTGCGGTGCTATCAGAAGGAACCAGTTCTGGTTCATCCGCAAAGGCAGTAAACAGCGGAGCAAATGTCATCGCCAGACACAAACTCATGGCTGACAACCGACGACCATTTTCTTTTTTCAGCAACATCCCTTGCCCCCTGTTATCTATACGAAGACCCCTAACGTGGGCTTACCTTCAGTATATAAAGACAAAAACTATTTTGCCCGTTCAAATGTAAAGAAGTCTAAAGATAATAACGCGCTGGCGGCGAAAAACAGATAACAAAAAAGGCGACATTGCTGTCGCCTTAGATTCTGTATTCGGACACATGGACCGTTTCCCGGAGTCGCTGCGCGCCTCCGGGCGACGGCTATGACGCGTCGGCGGTCCCTGGCAAGGTTTCCGGTAACTGAGCAGCAAAGCCGCGCAGCCCCACCACGTGTACGTGTTCGTGGTTGTGTACCACTTTACGCACCAGCTTGTAGGTTGTGCCTTTCTCCGGACTAATGTTTTCCGGCGCCGCGATAATCAGCTGCATCTCGAGGCGTTCGCACAGCTCGAACAGCGTGGCGATGGAACGTGCATCAAGACGCGCGGCTTCATCAAGGAACAGCAGACGGCACGGTGACAAATCTTTACCGCGCAGACGGCGTGCTTCATCTTCCCAGCTCTGCACCACCATCACCAGAATCGACATCCCGGTACCGATCGCCTCACCGGTCGACAGCGCGCCGGACTCCGCGCGCAGCCAGCCGTCAGAACCACGGTTAACCTCAACTTCCATCTCCAGGTAGCTACGGTAGTCGAGCAGCTCTTCACCAATAGTCTGCGGCGTACGCTGGCCCATATCGATCTGCGGGTTCAGGCGCTGGTACAGCTTCGCCAACGCTTCCGAGAAGGTCAGACGGTTGCTGTTGAACAGATCCTGATGCTGTTCGTGCTGCTCAGAGAGCACGTCCAGCAGCGTCGAGTGACTCTCGCGCACGTTCACGTTCAGACGCACGCTGTTCACCTGGCCGAACGACACGCTCTGCAGCCCCTGGTTCAGCTGGCGAATACGGTTCTGCTCGCGCTGAATAGTTTTGCGAATAATATTCGCCACGCTGCGTGAGCTGATTGCCAGCTTCTGTTCACGGTTGGTCAGTTCTTCAGTCAGACGGCTCAGTTCGATTTCCATCTGTTCGATGGCTTCTACCGGATCATCGGTGCGGATAATATCCTGACGGATACGTTCGCGCAGATGCTGATATACCGCCACGAAGAACTGAATCTTACGCTCAGGACGCTTCGGATCTTCCGACATACGCAGCACGTCACGCAGATGTTCGTTATCCGCAACCGCCAGACGCAGTGCGCCCAATGCTTTATCCGACATTGAACGCAGATCGTCTGCGGAGAGATAGGCCAGCTCGCGGCGGTGCAGGCGACGTTCAACGTTATTGTCTTTCACCAGACGCATCACCGCGCACCATCCCGCTTTCGCGCTGACGACTTGCTCACGCATTTCGAGATAATCACGCTCCAGCTTGCGCAGCTTACGGGTCAGGTTATCCATCTCCGCTTCGCAGAAGGTCAGCGCTTTTTCCAGCTGGTTACGGCGCGCGCGGTTGTTGCTCAGCTGCGCGTGCAGCTCGTCACGGCGAATGCGCGCACGCTCTTCTGCCCCCGCATCAGCACGTACGCCAATATCTTTCAGCTCTTTGTAGAGATCGTTAAGCAGCTCTTTCTTGGTGTCGTAGGAGCTCTTCAGCGACGCCAGCACCTGGCTGTACTGACTCACCTGCGCAGCGTGCGTGCGCATGGCTTCACGCGCGCGGCTACGCTCGCTTTCTGCCTGCGCCAGACGTTCGCGCAATTTTTCGTTCAGGTCGCTGTTGCCGCTCAGCATTTCCGCTGAGTCAGAGTAACCAAAGTGGGCGCGACGCTGCACGACTTCGGTCAGGGCAAACGCCTGCTGACGCGCTTCGCGCTGTACCTGCTGCGACCAGGCGTAATCTTCTTTCAGCTGTTCAAACTGCTCCGGGTCGCTCTGCAGTACAGAGACCATCGGCTCAAGTTTCGCCAACTGGTTACCGTGCTGCTGAATAAAGCGCGCCGCTTCCTGCGCTTCATCCAGACGCTCCTGAATTTCATCCACGCGATCGGCCAGCGTTTCATCGGCCAGCAGGCTCAGACGCGGCAGGAGACGGTTGAGCAGCGCAACGCCCTCTTTCGCCTGTTCGTACTGCGCCTGCTGCTGCTGGTTATCGCTTTCGTGGCTGCTCAGCGCGCGTTCCAGCTCGTTGCGACGGGTATTCAGCTTGCGAATTTCCGCTTCCGGATCGTCGTCAAACGCCACCGACAGGTGACTGCCGATAAAGCGGCTGAACGCCTGATGCAAACGCTGGGTTTTCTGGACATCGAACGACAGGGTCGCAAAACGTTCAGACAGCACTTCACGCTCGGCGTGCAGGCTCTCAATGCGGCTTTCGCGCGCGGCGCGGCCAAACAGCGGCACCGCCGGGAAGCGCGAATAACGCCACTGGCGGTCGGCGGTCTTCACCACTACCGCTTTTTCCAGCTCGTCGACGTTGAACACGCTGTCATCGAAGGATTGCGGATCCCCTTCAATCAGGTAGAGATCTTCCGGGCAATCTTCCAGCCCTTCCAGATACTCGGCGATCTGCGACAGATCCGGCACCACGATGGCATGACGCGACGGACCATACAGCGCGGAGAAGTACGGCGCGTCGTCCAGGCTGACGTCATCATAAATTTCCGACAGCAGTACGCCGCCAAAACGTTCAGCCAGCGCGTTAAGGCGCGGGTCTTCGGAACCGCCCGGCTGGCTTAAACGCTCGATTTCATCATCGACGGCACGTTTGCGCGCGCCCACTTCGTCGCGTTCCACGATCGCTTCGCGCTCGCGCTCCAGCAGTTGCTGAAGGTATTCGGTCACATCCTGACTCGACTCGAACTGCTCGCCGCTCTGCTCGCACAGCTGGCTCAGGCTGTTCTGCGCCGCCAGCCAGACCGGCGCGCGATGCATCAGCGCGGAGATACGCGATTGCAGCTGTTCCTGTTCCTGGCGCAGTTGCATACGCTGCTCGCGAGCGTCAGTCACGCTATCACTCAGAGCGGCGATGCGCGCTTCCAGCTCACGATGCAGGTTTTCAAGATCGTCAATGTCGTACTGTTTGCCCTGACGCTTGCAGAAATCGGCCAGCAGACGCTCGGCCTCCTGCTGTTCGCGCAGACGCTGTTCCAGCTCATTCAGACGGCTGCGCAGCGGCTGCGCCTGTTCCGCCAGGTGACGCTGGTTTACGCCGTCGCGCAACAGTTCACGCGCCACGTCCCAGGCTTCGTTACGCGCCAGCGGGCCGTTGATTGACGCCACCAGCTGATAGGCTTGCTCAAACTGGCTGTGTGCCGTCTCGGCAACGCTCATTTTCTGCTCGAGCGACAGCAGTTTTTCCGTCGCTTCCTGCTCTTTGGCCTGGAAGGTTTCCAGCCATTCCGCTGCGCTGTCAGGGGTTAAATCCGGCAGGTGGCACAGCGCTTTCGCGCGTTCCAATGCCTGTAGCGCCTGGGTGTACTGAATGGCGCGCGTTTGCTGCACGTCCAGCGCCTGCTGGTAGTCGGCGAGCTGGCTTTTCAGCTCATCCACTTCCAGCTCGGCGGCTTCGGCGCGCGCTTCGTTCTCTTCCTGCTGTTCGGCGGCTTCCGCCACCACTTCGTTCTGCTCTTCGAGGCGAATTTGCAGCTCGTCTAAATCCGCTTCATAGCGCTCAATTTTTTCCTGCTGACGCAGTGCAGTTTGCACCAGGTTCAGGTGGTCGCTGGCAGCCTGGTGATCGGCTTCGAGATCGCCTTCCGCGCCGTTGTGTTCCTGTAGCTCACGCGCCATGTCGACGTGCTTGTACTGTTCCGCCGCCAGCTGCGAGCGGGAGGTAAACAGTTCGCGACGGTACTCCAGTGCTTTATCCAGATGCACGCGGCGCTCGTTAGCGTGGCGCATATAGTCGGCGGCCACGTAGTCGGTGGCTTCGGAGATCAGATGCTTGAACAGGTCGCGGTCAGACTGGGTGACGCGAATCGCTTCCAGCGTCATCCGGTTTTCGCGCAGCGCCGCTTCCATATCCTGGAACGCTTTACGCACGCCGCTGTTTTCCGGCAGCAGGTAGTCGCGCAGCGAGCGGGTAATCGCGCTGGAAATACCGCCGTACAGCGAGGCTTCAATCAGGCGATAGAATTTACTACGGTCAGCGGCAGAGCGCAGACGACGCGCGACGATGCCCAGATCGAACATCAGCGCGTGGTAGTCGGTTATCGAGTTGAACTGCTTGAACTGTACGCCTTCAATGGTCTCAAGCTTATCTTTCAGCTCCTGCAACGTCAGCACGCGCGCCTGGCGCTCGTTCAGCGTTTCAGTCAGCAACTGGGTCGGCTGAATAGAGGTTGGCAGTCCCTGAATGGCGAATGGCTTAATGTCGACTTTACGATCGCGCCCCGCCACCTGTTGCAGACGCACGCCGACCACCACGCGCTGGTGACGCGAGTTCATCACGTCAAGCACCGAGTAGCAGACGCCCGCTTTCAGCTTACCGTGCAGACCTTTATCGCGTGAACCACTGGTGGCCCCCGCTTCGGTGGTATTGCGGAAGTGCAGCAGCGTTAAGTCGGGGATCAGCGCCGTGACGAAGGCCGCCATGGTGGTCGATTTACCGGCACCGTTACCGCCGGACAACGTGGTGACCAGCTCATCCAGATCGAAAGTACGGGCAAAGAACCCGTTCCAGTTAATCAGCGTTAGCGAACGAAATTTACCACGTTCGATCATTATTCTTCCTCCCCGCTATCCTGCTGATGGTCGTCGTTCTCGTCATTGAGCTGCAGATGGTTTTCAATCGCCATGGCTTCCCCGTCGCGAATCATGCGCAGCTGCGCTTCGCGCGCGTCATCGCCGGAACGCACATCGGCGCCGAAGCGGAACACCGATTCGGTGATGCGGAATTTGCTGCTGTCATGGCCCATAAACCACACCATGCCCAGACGGCGCAGGCGGTTGAGCGAAGAACGCACCTTTTCCTGTAACTTCTGACGGTCAAGGTCAGAACCGGTGGAACGGTTGTTAACCAGTTTCAACAGTTTGGCTTCATCGGCCAGCGCCAGCAGCTCATCGTACAGTTCCTGCTGGGTGAAGATGCCTTCATTTGCCAGACGTTCCGGGCTGAGGTAGAGGTAGCAAAGGATTTTGCCGACCATCATGTCCAGTTCGGAGAGAACCGAACGAGGAATCAGCGTGGTAGAACGCGGGCGCAGATAGAAGAACCCTTCCGGCGCGCGGATCAGTTCAACGTTGTAGCGGGCGTAAAACTCTTCCAGGTACTCCTGGAAATCCATCAAGAAAGCGTGGTTGTCGAGCTCGTCCAGGCCAATATGGCGGCCAGCACGCAGCGCGCTATCCAGCGCAGGGAAAAGGGGGTTGGCCAGGGCCTGTGCCAGTTTAACCGGCATCACTTGTTCAATATTTGTCAATGACATGCGCCTGTACCTTGGCTCCGTAATCATTAATTGCCTGCCATTTGGCCGGCAGTCCGGTGAAATCTGCTTGCGCTACGCCCAAACGAACCGCCTGGTCAACCACAATACGCGCCACGTCGAAGTGGCGCGCTCGCGGATACTGAGCCAGATACTCTTTCACCACCAGACCGAGGTCCAGCGGCAGCTGTTTGGTTTTATAGATAGCCAACTGTTCTTCGATCAGCGCGGCAAGCTGTTCGCGGATTTCGTTAAATTCTTCGAACTCTAAGTCCGGCGGAAGTTCGCCGGTGACCTCTTCGTCGCGCAGCGTCATCTCTTCATCACGCATGTCCAGCAAACGGTCGGCGCTGGCGTAGGTGAGCGCCCACGGCGCGTCGAAGTAGGACTGCACCGACTGGCGCAAGCGCTGAGCAAAGACGCGGTTTTTATCCATATCGATAGCGGTACGAATAAACTTATGCACGTGACGATCGTAACCGATCCACAGGTCAATGGCCTGCTGACCCCAGCTAACGATACGGTCGAGCTTGCTTTGCAGGTCGAACACCAGCCGGTCGACAAAATGCAGATCGTTATGACTCAGCGTGGCATCCTGAATGCGCAGCAGGTTCGCCTGCAGCTTATCGCCCGCCGCGTCCAGCGTATCCTGCAATTCGCGTAACGTGCCGGAGGTTTCGGACAGCAAAAGCTCACAGCTGGAGATCGCCGCGCGCCAGTCTTTATTCAGCAGCTGCGCGATGTCATCTTTGACCGACTGTTGCTGCTCATCCATGATGCGCTGCGTCAGGTCGATGCTGTCAAAAATCTCCGCCACCGAATATTTCAGCGGCGCGTAAACATTGCGGTGCCAGTGAAACTCATCGCCGCCCTCTTCCGCCGAATCGGCAGCTCTTTTCAGCTCGCTGGCCACAATCGACAGCTGCATTGACAGGCGCAGCGTCGAAAACTCACGCTGGCGAATATAGTAGTCGGTAATGCCAATGCCCAGCGGCGTCAGACGATAGATGGCGTTTCCTTCCGTGATTTCGCTGGTAAAGCGGTTCAGCAGACGTTGGCGAACCAGATCGTTAATCGCGTTGTTGGCGCGCGTACCGATGGTTTCACTGGTTTGCTCAAACGCATCACTGACGTGACGGAACGCATCCACCAGCTCGCCTTCCGTCATTTCACCTTCCAGCCGCTCGCCGTTCAGCGTTGCGATAGCCAGCAAAAATGAGAGCCTGTCGACGGGTAGCGAAATGGCGAAATCATTTTTTCTGGCCCAGGCAACCAGTTCGGGGACTGTCTGGGAAAATTCACTCATCGTTTATCCTTGTTTCTGTCTGCGGCTTAAGCGCGGTGACATGAATATAGCGCCCCAGGCTGATATAAGGTTCCTGACGGCAATAGCGCGTTTCCAGCTCCAGCAGGATGTCATAGCTATCCTGTTGCTTATGCTTATCGCGCAGATAGTCATGAAACACTCGCACGCCGGTTTTCCCGTTAATTTGCCAGCCAATCTCTTCTAGCCAGCTATAGACCTGCTGCGGGTCGCGCGGGTAGTTCGGCGACAGCGTACGCTTTTTCTTTTTCGGCATGCCAAGAGCAACATAATCAAAATTGCCCGCCACCATGTTATGCATCAACAGGCCGTTTGCATTGTAGAACATTAATGATAATGCGCCGCCTGGACGCAGCACCGACCACAGCGTTTTTAACGCCTCCTGCGGTTCGGCCACCCACTCCAGTACAGCGTGAAACAATATCAGATCAACCGGGCTTTCCAAATGCCCGGCCACGTCCTGCGCCGCGCATTGTATGAAATGCATGTTGTGGCTCACACCTTTGTCGCTGGCAGCCTGACTTGCACGGGCGATCATCTCGGCAGAAAGATCGCACAGCGTCACATGATGACCGCGCTCCGCCATTTTGATCGCCGTCTGGCCTTCACCGCCGCCAGCGTCCAGAATGCGCAGCGGCTGCGTGCCCATGGCGGCAAGCAGCACATCAAGATCCTGCCACAGAATAGCCTGGCGCAGCTGGCCCTTGGTGGTGCCATAAATATTGCGCGAAAACTTTTCCGCAATGTCATCGAAATTGCGATCCTGCACGGGACGTCCTTCCATCACCAGCCACAAAGGGTCTATTTTGTCACACCCACGGCGAGAATGAAGCTATCTGGTGTAATATCCCTGCATTCATGCGTCAGATGGTTAAAAAAGGTACTCAATAGAATGCTTTTTATGCTGAAAAAGTTTATCGGCGGCATGATGCTGCCGCTACCTTTGCTGCTTTTATTGATCGGTTTGGGAATAGTCCTGGTGTGGTTTACCCGCTTCCAGAAAACGGGTAAATGCGCCATCACCGCTGGCTGGCTTTTTTTACTGCTGCTGAGCCTGCAACCTGTTGCCGACGGCCTGCTTAAACCCATTGAAGATAAGTACCCGACATGGCGCGGCGAGCAGACAGCGCAGTATGTGGTGGTGCTCGGCGGCGGCTATACGTGGAACCCACAGTGGGCGCCCAGCTCAAACCTGATTAGCAATAGCCTGCCGCGGCTGGCGGAAGGGATTCGCCTGTGGCAGGCCAATCCAGGGTCGAAGATGATCTTCACCGGCGCCCCGGCATTAACCAACCCGGTCAGTACCGCTGAAGCGGGTGCGCGGGTCGCGGAAAGCCTTGGCGTACCGCGCAGCGAGATTATCGTGCTGGATACACCAAAAGATACGGAAGAAGAGGCGAGCGCGGTGAAAGCCGCCATTGGTGATGCCCCATTCCTGCTGGTGACGTCGGCGTCGCATCTGCCGCGCGCGATGATTTTCTTCCAGCACGTTGGCCTGCATCCGCTGCCCGCGCCGGCCAACCAGTTGGCTATCACCTCGCCGCTGAATCCGTGGGAGCGTATTATCCCTTCCCCGGTCTGGCTGATGCACAGCGACCGGGTGGGCTATGAAACGCTGGGGCGCATCTGGCAATGGCTGAAAGGCGATTCAGGAGAGCCAGGGGAGCAGTGACTTCGAGGCCAGGTCAAAATTGGCGCGGTTAAATTTTCCCGTGTTGACCAGCTTCTCGACCTCATCCCACAACAGATACAGCCAGCGCCGCCAGAGAAACGCTTCGGCGACCGGCGCGCGCTGGAGGTAGTGCCATAACAGCTGTTCCGCCTGCGGGCTTTCATGCAGGCGGAACAGCTCGTATTCGCGCGGCGCCCACAGAATCGGCCCCGGGCCGACCATCGCCAGCAGTTGATCGCTGCGCGAATCTTTCAGCATGCTGCGTAAAGTAAGATGGCCGTGCACCAACACGCAGTTATCGCTAAAACCCTCAAACAGCGCCTCCAGACATTCGCGGGTGCGGAACAGCAGTCGCTTATCCTGCATGGTCAGCCCAGTATTCTGATACAGGTTCAGCGTGCCCCACAGCACTTCGATCCGCTGTCGATACCATTGCGGCCAGCTGTTTTCCTGAGTGCTATCCACAAAGCCTACGCAACCCGCACTGTCTACCCGATGCCACGCCAGCAGCGCTTCGACAATCTGATCTTTTAACGCGTCCCAGCGTTGCTGATTACGGGTGGGCGCTTCAGCAGGAACTCCCCGCAGTCGCTCCAGCAGCAAGACATCCGGCCCAGGGTGCTCTTCGTGGGTCATCACGCCATACACTACCGGCATCCGCACGGTGCCGTGACGCGCCAGCGTTGAGAATTTCCATGCCAGCTGGCGAGCCAAGCCGGGGGACGTAAAACTGCGCGCCAGCAGCGGCATGGGATTGCCTTCGGCATCATACAACGACCACAACGCGGTATCCGTTTGCTCGTTGATGCACTCTACGCGGCTGAGCGATTCACCCAACAGATGGCTGAGTTCTACCCGTAGCTGTTCCATATCCGATTACCCCCATAAAAGCCATTGCTTTCATAATGAGCATATGAAAAGTGAATTTCACCAGACAAGATCAAAATTGAAACAGAAAGTCAGAAATACCCGGCAGGAAGACGCCCCCTGAGAACCAGGGGGCGGCAGGATTACTTCAGTTCGGCGCGGACGCGGGCCAGATCTTCCGGCGTATCAACGCCCGTACCCGGCACTTCTTTGGCGACGGCAACGTGAATTTTTTCGCCGTACCACAGCACTCGCAGCTGCTCGAGCATCTCAATATGCTCCAGCGGACTTGGCGCCCAGTTTACATAGCGGCGAATAAAGCCGGCACGGTAGCCATAGATACCGATGTGGCGCAGCAGGGTGTCGCCAATTTCTTCGCGGCTTTTGGCGAAGCGGTCACGATCCCACGGAATGGTCGCACGGGAGAAATACAGCGCGTAGCCGTCTTTATCCATAACCACTTTTACCGCATTGGGGTTAAACGCTTCTTCCGCATCGTGAATCGGTACCGCGAGGGTCGCCATACCGGATTGGCTCGCGGCCAGGTTTTCCGCCACCTGGCGGATAATGACCGCCGGGATCATCGGCTCGTCGCCCTGCACGTTAACGATAACGGTGTCATCGCTGAAGGCGCATTTTTCCACCACTTCCGCCAGACGTTCGGTGCCCGACTGATGATCGGCACGGGTCATGCACACTTCACCGCCCGCCGCTTCAACGGCTTTCGCGACTTCGGCATGATCGGTCGCAACAATAATACGCTCAGCGCCAGATTCACGTGCGCGTTCCAGCACGTGCACAATCATCGGTTTACCGTTGATGTCCTGTAACGGCTTACCCGGCAGGCGCGTAGAGGCGAAACGCGCCGGAATAATCACAACGAAACTCATGGTCTGTTCTCTTCAGCGGCTAAAACGCGGGCTTCGTTTTCCAGCAATACGGGGATACCGTCACGCAGGGGAAACGCCAGATTATCAAGTTTGCAAATCAGTTCTTGCTTGTCCTGGCTGTAATAGAGTTTGCCGTTGCAAACCGGGCAGGCAATAATTTCTAGTAGACGGTGATCCATGGTTCCTCCTGATGGGCCGTATCGAAAACCAGTGCAGCATATCATAGAGCGCTACCGGTCGGCGTCAATCTCCCAACCGTGTCGTTGATGGAGAAAGAGTTTTTCCGCCACCGCGCCGAGGGTCACGCGCGTCGCCCCCTGCCAGCGGGCAAAATCGTTGATGGCCTGCATCAGACCTTTTTCCAGATGCTGGCTGACCCGCACGCCCTCTTCCAGATACAGTGCGAAAATTTCCAGCACGCCGTCGCTACGGTGCATTTTGCTGTCCATGCGGCCAACTAACTCACCACGGTGCAGCAACGGCAGGACAAAATAGCCGTACTGCCGTTTCGGCGCGGGCGTGTAGCACTCCAGCCGATAGGTAAAATTGAAAAACTGTTCGGCGCGTTTACGATCCCAGACGACCGGATCGAAAGGTGATAACACCGCACTGTGGGTCGCATTGAGCTTACCTTCCGCCGCCCGCATCAGCTCGGGTTGTAATCTGTGATGTACCCACATCTCGCCAAGCTGTTCAACGTTTACCAGTACCACCTGTTCCTGCTCCTGCCACTGCGCCAGCAGCGCGCGGAGATCCGGCTGGCGCAATCGATAATAGTCCGCCAGCCACTGAGGACGAAAAATGCCCAGGCTGCGAGCGCTGTTTTCCAGCATCAGGGCTTCGGCCTGCGGTTGCGCAAGCGCGTCCCTGCGATCGTCCCACTGCGGCATGACGCGCTCCGTCAGATCGTATACGCGATGGAAGTTTCGCCGCTCGACCACCATAACTTCGCCTGCGGTAAACAGCCCCTCAAGGTGTCGCTTGTGCGGTTTCCACTCCCACCAGCCGCTCTGCCCCTTACGCGGGTGTGCAAAATCGGCGGAGCGCACCGGGCCATTCTCAGCGATATGCGCTTTCAGAGCCGCAATCTCGGCGGCGTGCTCATCCATCCAGCTTTGGTGATACTTCCAGCCCATGTTATGCGGCGCCAGCATACGATGGCGCACCAGCGCAAAATCGCTGCGCGGCAGGAAACACGCTTCATGCGCCCAGTACTCCATCAGCTCGCCGCGCGCGAGCGCTTCATCGAGCCACGATGAAGGATAGGCGCCAAGACGGCTGAAGAGCACCAGATACGGGCTGCGGGCCACCACGTTAATGGTGTCGATTTGCAGCAAAGACATTTGCTGAATGGTACGGAGAATATCCGTCGTCTGAGGCTGACGACGTGGACGGGTAAGAAGGCCCTGTGCCGCCAGATGCAGATGCCGCGCGGCGCGAAGGGTGAGTTGCAGTTCTGCCATGCCGTTCCCCTGCTTTCGCCGACGCGGTTAGCGCCGTGCGAGGGTAATCAATTCCTGCAGCAGCGTCTGCGCGCGATCGCCGGAAAGCACGGCGTCCACCGGCAGATACCACCAGTTTTTCTGCGCGAAGCGGCGACATTTCACCGCATCTTTTTCGGTCATGATCAGCATCTGTCCTGGCGCGACCAGCGCCTGCACATCCGCTTCACTCAGCGCCTGATGATCGGCCAGCGCCACCGTTCGTACCGGTTGCAGGCCGCAATCATTCAGGGTGGCAAAAAAACGCGGCGGATGACCAATGCCGGCCATCGCCACCACGTTTTGTAGTGTGGAAACAGGCTGCCGCTCACCGGTCAGCAGATTGACGGCGTCGCCGGGACGTAACGTCATCGGAATTTCGCCAGGCAGCGCTTCGCCACCGTTGACGATCCGCGCATCGACCGTATCCAGACGTGAAGCGCGTTCACGCATCGGGCCAGCCGGTAACCACCAGCCATTGCCAAAGCGGCGCACACCGTCGATCACCACGATCTCTTTATCGCGTGCCAGCCGGTAGTGCTGCAAACCGTCATCGGTGACGATCATTTGCAGATCGTGAGCCGCCAGCAGCGCTTTCACCGCATCAACCCGCACCGGCGAAACCGCCACTGGCGCGCCGGTGCGCTGATAAATCAGCACTGGTTCATCTCCGGCTTGCGCGGTAGTAGTATCGGCATTCAGCAGCAGAGGATAGCGCTCCGCTTTGCCACCGTAGCCACGAGAGACCACGCCAACGCGTACTCCCTGACGCTGAAGCTGTTCCACCAGCCAGATAACCACTGGCGTTTTACCATTGCCGCCCGCCGTCAGGTTACCCACAACCACAACCGGGCATGGCGCACGCCAGGACTTCTTCAGGCCGAGTTGATAACACAGGCGAATCACGCCGCTCACCAGGCCGTACAGCCAGGAGAGCGGCAGCAGCAGCCGCCACAGCGGCGATTCGCCGGACCAGATCTTCGCTATCATTCGCCAAACTGCATTTTATGCAGCTGTGCGTAGACGCCGCGCTGTTCGAGCAGATCGCGATGGCTGCCGCGCTCAACGATACGTCCGTCTTCGACCACAATGATTTCGTCAGCCTGCTCGATAGTGGACAGACGGTGAGCAATCACCAGCGAGGTGCGGTTTTTCTGCAGTTCGTCCAGCGCCGCCTGAATTGCACGTTCAGATTCGGTATCCAGCGCCGAGGTGGCTTCATCCAGAATCAGGATTGGGCTGTTACGCAGCAGCGCGCGGGCGATGGCAATACGCTGGCGCTGGCCGCCGGAAAGCAGAACGCCATTTTCGCCGATTACCGTATCGAGACCGTTATCCATTTTGTTGATGAAGTCCATCGCGTAGGCCATCCGCGCCGCCTCTTCAACCTGCTCGCGGCTGAACTCGTCGGTGCGCGCATAGGCAATGTTGTTGGCTACCGTGTCGTTAAACAGATGCACGTTCTGCGAAACCAGTGCGACCTGATTACGCAGCGATGCCAGCTTGTACTCGCGCAGGTCATGCCCGTCGAGCAGGATTTCGCCTTCATCGATATCGTAGAAGCGGGTCAGCAGGCTGGCGATAGTGGATTTACCCGAACCGGAGCGCCCCACCAACGCCACCGTTTTCCCTTCCGGAATCGACAGGTTGATATTTTGCAGCGCCGGGGTTTCGCGGCCAGGATAGGTGAAGGTAACGTTACGGAATTCAACGCTGCCTTTGGCACGTTCGATATCCAGTTTACCTTCGTCTTTTTCCTGCTCGCTATCCAGAATGGCAAACAGTGTCTGACAGGCTGCCATCCCGCGCTGGAACTGCGCGTTGACGTTAGTTAACGATTTCAGCGGACGCATCAACGCAATCATGGACGAGAAGACCACGGTAATGGTACCGGCAGTCAACGTTTCCATGACGCTTGGGAAGCTGGCGGCATACAGGACAAATGCCAGCGCCAGAGAGGCAATCAGCTGGATGATTGGGTCAGAGATAGACGACGCGGATACCAGCTTCATCCCCTGCAGTCGCATCTTGTTGCTGACCTTATCAAAACGCTTAGTTTCCACTTCCTGACCACCGAACATCAGCACTTCTTTATGCCCTTTTAGCATCTGTTCCGCGCTGGTGGTCACCTGCCCCATGGTGTTCTGCATGTTTTTACTGATGCTACGGAAGCGTTTTGACACCACGCGGATCGCCATCGACACGATAGGCGCCAACACAATCAGAATCACCGACAGCTGCCAGCTGTAGTAAAACATCATGATGAACAGGCCGATGATGGAAGCCCCTTCACGCACCACGGTAATCAACGCGCTGGAAGAGGACGATGCCACCTGCTCAGAGTCATAGGTGATGCGCGACAGCAGCGTCCCGGTGGACTGCTTATCGAAGAAGGAGACCGGCATCCCCATCATGTGGCTGAACAGCCGACGACGCATGGTCATCACGACCTTGCCGGAAACCCAGGAAATACAGTAGCTAGAGATATAGCTTGTGATCCCACGCAGGATCATCAGGCCAATCACGACCAGCGGCATCCACAGCAGCACTGAGCGGTCTGTTTTACCAAAACCATCATCCAGTAACGGTTTAAGAAGCGATAGCATAAAGGTATCGCTGGCTGCGTTAAGGATTAACGCCACGCCCGCCACGATCAGCCCTGCTTTAAACGGCGCAATAGTTGGCCAGAGTCGGCGGAAGGTCTGCCACGTGGAGAGATCTTTGTCGTTCTGCATTCAAAAAACCAGCTTGTGTTGAAATAGCCGCATATTCTACCCGTTATCGCGAGCCTCGCCAAACCACTGATGATACCAACGAGGTAAAAGTTGATCTCGTAAGCCTTCAATCTTCCAGCCATTGGCACTAAAAGTGAGTGTAATTTGCCCCTGATGCGGTGTATCGAACCAGGCGTACTGTCGTTGAAGATAGCGCGTCCTGACCTTTGCTGAAGGCAGGTGCCATAAGTTATAGCGGGATGCGGAAGCCAGTGCGGCTGCACCGCCCACCCGTTGAATCAGCGCCATCCCCGAGGACGTCGAGCTACCGTGATGTGGGACCTGGATAATTGTAGACGCAAATGGCTGCCAGAAACGGCTAATCATGGCCATTTCTGCCGATAATTCAATATCTCCCGTCAGCAGGATACTGTTTTTGCCATCATCAACCCTCACGACACAGGAGCCGTTATTGCCCTTCTGAGCCTTCCCCGGGAGCGGCCAGAGCGCACGAAAGGTTAACCCCTGCCACTGCCAGGATTCCCCGCGCGCGCAGGGTTGATGACCGGCCCAGCCCAGAGGACTTCTGACCCACATTTCCGTCCAGGTTTGCTGTAGCGAACGCAGACCGCCGCGATGATCCAGATGATCGTGGCTCAGAATAATGCCCTGAGGCGTAAGTCCGTGCCAGCGTAACCATGGCGCAATCAGCTGTTCACCACTGTCACCCTCCGGCCAGGCTAACCCGGTATCGTAGAGCAACGCTTTGCCTCCTCGCGAAATCACCATCGCTAACCCCTGCCCGACATCAAGCATGGTAACCTGCCACTGATTTTCAGGCGTTTTACGCCACAGTGGGAAGGCCAGCAGTATGCTTAACGACAACCAAAGCGCCGGAAAGCGCAACCAGCCATGCAAGCGCCAGAGAATCAACGCTCCCCACGGCAGCAGGGAAAGTCCCAGCCATGCGCTGCCAATGTACCACCATCCGGTTGGCAGCAGGCGCAAGTAAGCAAACACCAGCGCCAGCACCCGGTCGGCGCCGGACCATGCCATTGTTTCCAGCGTCATTGGGCCGCACAGATGCAGGAACATCGCCAACAGAATCAGCGGAACAGCCATAAATGTCACCACCGGCACCGCAACCAGATTCGCCAACAACGAGGTTAGGCTGATACCGTGAAACAACATGATTTGCAGCGGTGTTAACAGCAGCATCAAGCCAAGCTGAAGATGGATCAGGCTCGCGAGCGGGCGAAGCCATCGTGGATATGCCCACGCGGGCAACGGTAGCCACTGATACCAGAAAATGAGCGCGCCAACCGCAACTGCCGACAACCACAGACTATCGGACAGCACCGCCAGTGGGTCGAGAAACAGGATGGTTGCCAGACAGCAAAGCCACACTTCCCAGCCAGCCCAGCGCCTGGCGTGTAAACGGAGCAGACAGCAGACGGCGGCTGCCACCACCGTGCGCATCGCGGGCGGCTGCATTCCCGTCAGCGCCGCGTAAGCAAATCCACTCGCCAGTGACACCAGGAGCGGCAAACACCAGTTAATCAGCCAGACGGGAAGGAAAAACTGCACGGCGCGCACCAACAGCCAGCCCAGTGAAGCGCCAAGCGCAATATGCAGCCCGGAAATCGCCATCAGGTGTGAAGTCCCGGTTTGCTGCATTAGCGATTTAATCTCCGGCGCCACCGAGAGCCTCTCCCCCATTCCAAGCGCCAGCATGACGTCACGCCAGGGATAGGCCGCGAGGGTTGTTTGCAGCGATGTCAGGTAGCGAGCGCGGAGGCTACAGGTATTGTGCAACAATTCCGCAGCGATCGCTCGCCCCGTCAAAGCACGGTGTTGTGAAAACGCGTAGCGCTGGGAATCGAAGCCCCCTGCGTTTAGCTGCCCGTGAACGGCGCGCGCACGAATCGTCATCCGCCAACGCTGACCAACGCACGGCGGCTGCGGCAGATAGCTACCGTAGAGGGTAATCGCGGTGCCGGGGAACAGGCGCTGACCTTCCAGCCGGGTAATCATGCCCTGATGTGTCGTTTGTCCGTCAGTCTGCGTTATCGTCAACTCAACCTGACGATTCTTTCCCGGCAGCGTCAGTGCAGGCCACTGCACCTGCCACGCTGCCAGAACGCCCCAACAGAACATAAGCCCCACCAACGAAGCGGAGCGCCCCAACCGTCCACACGCGCTGAGAATAATCAACGCGACAATGGCAAGCTTAATACACCAAAGCGCGGGCAGTTCTGGCAGCACACTCAGCGGTAAGATTCCAGCCAGCACATAGCCAGCCAGCTGCGGCAAACGCATTGACACCTCCTTGTTATCAGGAGTGTCGCGTAGGATAAAAAGATTGTCGTGAGCGGTTTTTCAAACTTGCGTGGTGGTGTCAGATGAATATTCGTTGCGTGCAGGCATTGCGAAAAAAACGCGAGAGTGATTCCAGAGTGAGCATCTAAAAACGAAAAAAGCACCCGCAGGTGCTTTTCTCTCAACCAAGTTACCGCCGGTTAGCGGTCAAAACTCAATCGTAAATATTGGCGCGGTCGCGCAGTTCTTTACCCGGCTTGAAGTGCGGCACATATTTGCCTTCCAGTTCCACTTTGTCGCCAGTTTTCGGGTTACGCCCGGTACGAGGTGCTCGATAGTGCAGAGAGAAGCTGCCGAAACCGCGGATTTCAATGCGCTCGCCCTGGGCCAGGGTTGAGGCCATATGCTCCAGCATCTCTTTTACCGCATCTTCCACTGCTTTGGCAGGGATATGAGATTGCTGGCTGGCAAGTCTTTCAATCAATTCTGACTTGGTCATGATTCCTCCGGTTTCCTTTCAAGGAAAATTAGCTAACAGCTTATTAAACAAGGGCGGCCGTAGCCGCCCTTTGTGCTAGATTACAGGCCGAAACCTGCAATCTGTCAAGTAAACTCATCACAATTCAGGTTGTTAAACCCGAATGCGCAAGATTACTCGCCTTTAGCTGCTTTGAATGCTTCAGCCATAGCGTTGGAGAAGTTGCCGTCTTCCTGTTTGTTGTTAACAGTAGCGATTGCATCTTTCTCGTCAGCTTCGTCTTTCGCACGAACAGACAGGCTAATTGCGCGGTTTTTGCGATCAACGCCGGTGAATTTAGCTTCAACGTCGTCGCCAACGCTCAGAACCAGAGTCGCATCTTCAACGCGGTCACGGGAAGCTTCAGAAGCGCGCAGGTAACCCTCAACGCCGTCAGCCAGTTCTACGGTTGCGCCTTTAGCGTCAACTGCAGTCACTTTACCGTTTACAATTGCGCCTTTCTTGTTCAGAGCAACCCAGTTGTTGAACGGATCTTCTGCGAGCTGTTTAACGCCCAGGGAGATACGCTCACGCTCTGCGTCAACCTGCAGAACAACTGCTGCGATTTCGTCGCCTTTTTTGTATTCACGAACTGCTTCTTCGCCTGCAACGTTCCAGGAGATGTCAGACAGGTGAACCAGGCCGTCGATGCCGCCGTCCAGGCCGATGAAGATACCGAAGTCAGTGATAGACTTGATTTTACCTTCAACGCGGTCGCCCTTGTTGTGGGTTTCTGCGAACTGCTGCCATGGGTTAGATTTGCACTGCTTCAGACCCAGGGAGATACGACGACGTTCTTCGTCGATATCCAGAACCATAACTTCCACTACGTCGCCAACGTTAACAACTTTGGACGGGTGGATGTTTTTGTTGGTCCAATCCATTTCGGAAACGTGAACCAGGCCTTCAACGCCTTCTTCGATTTCAACGAAGCAGCCGTAGTCGGTCAGGTTGGTCACGCGACCGGTCAGTTTGGTACCTTCCGGATAACGCTTAGCGATAGCTACCCATGGATCTTCGCCCAGCTGTTTCAGGCCCAGAGATACACGAGTACGCTCGCGGTCGAATTTCAGCACTTTAACGTTGATTTCGTCACCAACGTTCACGATTTCGCTCGGATGCTTAACGCGTTTCCAGGCCATATCGGTGATGTGCAGCAGGCCGTCAACGCCGCCCAGATCAACGAATGCACCGTAGTCAGTGAGGTTCTTAACGATACCTTTAACTTCCATGCCTTCCTGCAGGTTTTCCAGCAGCTGATCGCGCTCTGCGCTGTTTTCGGATTCGATAACGGCACGACGAGAAACAACAACGTTGTTACGCTTCTGGTCCAGCTTGATTACTTTGAACTCAAGCTCTTTGCCTTCCAGGTGCAGAGTATCGCGCACCGGACGAACGTCTACCAGGGAACCCGGCAGGAACGCACGAATACCGTTCAGCTCAACAGTGAAGCCACCTTTAACTTTGCCGTTGATAACACCAACTACAGTTTCAGCTTCTTCGTAAGCTTTTTCCAGCGTGATCCAAGCTTCGTGACGTTTAGCTTTCTCACGGGACAGCAGGGTTTCACCGAAGCCGTCTTCTACTGCATCCAGAGCAACGTCAACTTCGTCACCAACCTGGATTTCCAGTTCGCCCTGGGCGTTTTTGAACTGCTCAGCCGGAATGGCAGACTCAGATTTCAGACCGGCGTCAACCAGTACTACGTCTTTGTCGATAGCAACAACAACACCACGAACGATGGAACCCGGGCGGGTTTCGATTTCTTTTAAGGATTCTTCAAACAGTTGAGCAAAAGATTCAGTCATGTTTAATCTTCAGGTTAATATTAACGTCCACCTGACACCTTGTCGGATGGGGTTGTTTCACATACCCGCTGTCAATCCTTTGCAACGGGGGTACTGCAAATTCGGTCGCGTCTTACGCGATTGCCAATTTCTGGCGCGCATAGTCTAACGCTTTTTCAATTACTTGCTCAATGCTTAAGGTGGTGGAATCCAACACTAAAGCATCGGCGGCAGGAACCAGCGGCGCAACGGCACGATTACGATCGCGGTCGTCTCGCTCCTTTATCTCTGCCAAAAGGCGCTCAAAGTTAACACTAAAGCCCTTTTCCTGCAACTGTAGCATGCGGCGTTGCGCACGTTCTTCCGATGAGGCATCGAGGAAGATTTTGACCGGGGCGTCCGGGAACACCACGGTGCCCATGTCGCGGCCGTCGGCAATCAGGCCCGGCGCTTCGCGGAAAGCGCGCTGACGACGCAGCAGCGCTTCACGCACGCGCGGGAAGGCAGCCACCTGTGAAGCGGCGTTAGCCACTTCCTGAGTGCGAATTTCGCCGCTAACGTCTTCCCCTTCAAGGATAACTTCCAGCGCGCCATCAGTAGAGACAAAACGTACGTCCAGATGCGCCGCGAGCGGAACCAATGCGTCTTCCGAGTTCACATCAACATGGTGATGCAGCGCCGCAAGCGCCAGCACGCGATAAATAGCGCCAGAGTCCAGCAAATGCCATTGCAATGCTTCTGCCATCGCTTTGCACAGCGTGCCTTTACCTGCGCCGCTTGGGCCGTCAATGGTAATTACCGGGGCAATTGCCGTCATCTCACTCTCCTTAATAAAAGGCATACATAACGTAAACGCCGCGCATTATACGCATCTCTGCGCCAGACGGTTACCTTTGTCTGCGAATTCCAGAATTAGCCCTATCAATAGCAGGAGAATAGACAAGTATAGCGGGCCGACGAGAGGCCGGCCCGGAAAGTGACAGTGATTTACTTTTTGTCCGCCGCGATGCGGTCGCGAATATGCTGCGCGCGTTCGGCTGAAGGCGGGTGAGAGTCAAACAACGATTTCGAGTGACCCGCGTCAAGCGTCGCCAGCTTATCGAAGCTGCCGACCAGACCCTGGGTACTGATGCCGCGTTTCTTCATCAGGTCGTAAGAGAAGTCATCGGCTTCTGATTCTTGCGAACGGGAGAACGCAGAGTTGATCATCCCTTCCGCCACATCGCCAAGCTGCGATTTCGACAGCTGAGCCGCCGTGCCGCTGGTGGCGGAAATCGCATCGCGAGCCGCAACGGTCGCATAGGCAGTTTGCATCGCCTTACGTGAGTGACCCAACGCTACGTGCCCCAGTTCATGCCCCAGAACGCCTTCCACTTCGTTGTCGGTCATCATGTCCATTAAGCCGCTGTAAACGCGAACGCAGCCGTTGGCCATCGCCCATGCGTTGACATCGGAGGTCATGTATACCTTGTAGTTTACCGCCGTGCCGTTGATGTTATTACCCAAGGCTTTGGCAATCTTATTCAAGCGCTTGGTGTATTTGCTGGACTGACTCGCCAGCTTGTTGTCGCCATCCATTTGCTCGCAGGCATCGTTGGAAAGGGCTTTAACCTCACCGTCCGACAGCGTCGCCGCTTTGTAGGCCGTCATCCCGGATCCTACCAGCGCATTGGTGTCGACACCCTGCATATTTTTACAACCCACAAGCAGCGTCGCGGAAACCGCCAGCGCCAGCATTACCTTTGCATTCTTCATATGAATCATCCATTGATTAATTATAATTAAATATCAATTAGTTATTTCAGAAAGAAGGGTAACACTGCTCGGTGTGGGCAAAAAAGTCCGAAAAAAAACGCCGGCGTCATGCCAGCGTTTTTACGATAACAAAGGATTAGGCCGGGGTACTAATACGCGCCAACTGCTCGAAATAGTCCGGGAACGTTTTCGCCGTGCATTTCGGGTCAAGAATAGTGACCGGCGTATCCGACAGCGCCACCAGAGAGAAACACATCGCCATACGGTGATCGTTATAGGTGCCGATTTCCGCAAAATTTAGCGTCGCGGGCGGTGTCACACGAATGTAGTCTTCACCCTCTTCAACTTCAGCGCCCACTTTACGCAGTTCGGTCGCCATCGCGAACAGGCGGTCGGTCTCTTTCACACGCCAGTTATAGATGTTACGCAGCGTCGTCGTGCCTTTGGCAAACAGCGCCGCGGTGGCGATCGTCATCGCCGCGTCAGGGATATGGTTCATATCCATGTCAATTGCGTTCAGCTCGCCGTGGGTGCAGGCAATGTAGTCATCGCCCCAGGTGATGGTTGCGCCCATTTTCTCCAGCACGTCAGCAAAGCGAATATCGCCCTGTACGCTGTGGCGGCCGATACCGGTCACCTTCACGGTGCCACCTTTAATCGCCCCGGCCGCCAGGAAGTAAGAAGCTGAAGAGGCGTCGCCTTCTACCAGATATTGTCCAGGAGACACATATTGCTGATTACCGCTCACAACAAAGCGCTGGTAATTCTGGTTTTCAACTTCAACACCGAAGGTTTTCATCAGGTGCAAGGTGATATCAATATACGGTTTGGAGACCAGGTCGCCCTTGATACTAATGGTGGTGTCCTGCGGCGCCAGCGGTGCGGTCATCAGCAGCGCGGTCAGGAACTGGCTGGAAACGCTGCCGTCAACCTCAACGTTACCGCCGTTAAAACCGCCCTTCAGTCGCAGCGGCGGGTAGTTTTCCTGCTCCAGATACTCAATCTGTGCGCCGCCCTGACGTAGGGCATCGACCAGGTGACCAATCGGACGCTCCTTCATGCGCGGTTCGCCGGTCAGCACAATATTGTTTGCGCCGAGGCACAGCGCGGCAGCCAGCGGACGCATGGCGGTGCCGGCATTACCCAGGAACAGTTCCAGCTCGCCGGGCGCCTGCAGCGGGCCGCCGTTGCCGGTCACTTCGCAGCGGGTACGATCGGCAGACAGGGTGTAGTGAATTCCCAGCGCTTTCAACGCGTTCAGCATGTGGCGAACATCATCGCTGTCCAGCAGGTTTGTCAGGACGGTGGTGCCACGTGCCAGCGCCGCCAGCAGCAGCGCACGGTTCGACACGCTTTTAGAACCAGGCAGATTAATCGTGCCATCTACGCGCGCGATAGGTTGTAACGTCAGGGATTCCATGAAACTCAACTCTCAAAAGCAGAAGTAAAAACCCCACAGACTGGTGCTGTGGGGATGAACAAAAAATAAAATTAACCGTGGCGACGTTCGAAGTCCTGCATGAACTCAGTTAACGCCTGTACGCCAGCCAGCGGCATAGCGTTATAGATGGATGCGCGCATCCCGCCCACGACGCGGTGGCCTTTCAGCGCATGCAGGCCGGCGGCAAAGGATTCCTCGAGGAACACTTTGTCCAGCGCGCTGTCGGCTAGCTGGAACGGCACGTTCATGCGTGAACGGTTGGCGCTGGCCACGTCGTTGCGATAGAAATCGCTGCTATCAATGGTGCTATACAGAAGATCGGCCTTCTGCTGATTGATGCGGTCCATGGCCGCAACGCCGCCCTGCTCTTTCAGCCATTTGAAGACCAGACCCGCCAGATACCAGGCGAAAGTCGGCGGCGTATTGAACATGGAGTCGTTGTCGTTCAGCACGGCGTAGTCGAGGATAGACGGGCAAGCCACGTGCGCTTTGCCCAGCAGATCTTCGCGCACGATGACCAGCGTTAAGCCCGCCGGGCCAATGTTTTTCTGCGCGCCTGCGTAAATAACGCCGTAACGGCTGACGTCGAGCGGGCGAGAGAGAATGGTCGATGAGAAGTCAGCGGCAACGATCACGTCTTTACCAAAGTTCGGCGTCTCTTCAATCGCGATGCCGTCAATGGTTTCGTTCGGGCAGTAGTGCAGATAGGCCGCGTTATCGGAAAGCTGCCAGTCACGCATCGGTTTAACCGCACGCTTGCCGTCGACGGTAATTTTCGCGTCGATAACGTTCGGGGTGCAGTATTTTTTGGCTTCTTTTACCGCACTTGCCGCCCAGTAGCCCGCATCGACGTAGTCGGCAGTGGTTTTGTCACCCAGAATGTTCAGCGGAACGCCGGCAAACTGACCGCGTCCGCCGCCGTGGCAGAACAGTACTTTGTAGTTGGAAGGGATATTAAGCAGGTCGCGGAAATCTTTTTCTGCTTCCTCCGCCACGTGGATAAACTCTTTACCACGATGGCTAACTTCCATTACCGACGTACCTAACCCGTTCCAGTCGCAAAGTTCTTTCTGCGCCAGTTTAAGAACTTCTGCCGGAAGCATCGCCGGACCTGAACTGAAATTAAAGACCTGAGCCATAACCCTCACCACATTGCAATGTTGTCTGACCGCATGCCTCGCGCGTCATCAACGCGTGGGCATAAGTTATTCCTGTGGCTATTGGTTTTATCATTCAGTGACACGCGCCGCAATGTCTAAAACTTTCTGCCGCCGAAATGCGTCGTTCATCACACAATAGATTCTGCCGTCTTGCCGGTACAAAACCGACAAAATCGCTGTCAGGCAATGCGTTTCGCCCTGCTCACCTTCGTCCATGCCGGATTTGCGCAGCGCGGACATAATTGGCGCTCCCCCGCCTGTAGGCCGACAACATAGCTGCAACGGACGCACGCGTATTCTCCCGGCTCAGGCACCGCTTTAAATCGCTGGGTCAGGCTATCGGGTAAGATACACAGGCCAGGTTTTACCTCATCGTCGGGATAAAAAAACACGCTAATCTGGCCGTCGGTTTCCATAATCGCCAGGCGGACCTGCCCAAGTTGCTCAATGCTGTTAAGACGCAGCGCCATAAAAAAATCCAGCTCCGTCAGATTCGCTTGCCGCACGTTCTCCCAGGCCAGTTGGCCTTCTTTCACGATGACAATCGCTTTGCCTTCGAGTAGATCCTGCACTTTCTCGCTTTTCGACATCAGCCACATCGCCAGCCGATACAACAGCGCGAGAGTGACAAAAACGGCCAATACCGGTACCAGCGGGACATCATCATAAAACGCCACGTCTCCCGCCGCCGACCCCAACGTCAGGATAATCAGCACTTCAAAGAGCGACATCTGGCGAACGCCGCGGCGCCCGGTAATTTTGAGAAACAAGAAAACCAATACGAAAGTAAAGAGGCACCTTAGCGCCACTTCACCTAAAAATTCAGGGGGAGCTTTATCAAATGCCATCCGTTGAAGATCAAATGCTTTCATTTTTTTTCGACGCCTTAACAGTAGGTTATCGTCAGTAAGCATAGCTGCCCCATTTATTTTCGCCGAAGATAGCACCCGTCACGCAAAACCCGTATCATTGCGCGCTTTCCGTACGACAAAAGAGATTGCTATGACGCAAACCTATATTCCCGGCAAAGATGCCGCACTGGAAGATTCCATCGCTCGCTTCCAGCAAAAGCTGCTCGATCTGGGCTTCGATATTGAAGAAGCCTCCTGGCTGAACCCGGTTCCTAACGTCTGGTCGGTGCATATTCGTGATAAGGCATGCTCTCTGTGCTTTACCAACGGCAAAGGCGCGACCAAAAAGGCGGCGCTGGCTTCCGCGCTGGGCGAGTACTTCGAACGTCTGTCAACCAACTATTTCTTCGCCGACTTCTGGCTGGGCGACAAAATCGCCAACGATCCGTTCGTTCACTACCCGAACGAAAAATGGTTCCCACTGACCGATGATGATGAAGTGCCGGAAGGCCTGCTCGACGCGCGTCTGCGTGCGTTCTACGATCCTGACGATCAGCTGACCGCCAGCATGCTGGTCGATCTGCAGTCCGGCAACGACGATCGCGGCGTGTGCGGCCTGCCGTTTACCCGTCAGTCCGATGGTGAAACCATTTATATCCCGATGAACATCGTCGCGAACCTGTACGTTTCCAACGGCATGTCGGCGGGCAACACCCGTAACGAAGCCCGCGTTCAGGGTCTGTCGGAGGTGTTCGAACGCCACGTGAAAAACCGCATCATTGCGGAAAGTATCAGCCTGCCGGAGATTCCGGCCGAAGTGCTGGCACGCTATCCGGGTGTGGTGGAATCCATCAAAACGCTGGAAGCGGAAGGTTTCCCGATCTTCGCCTACGACGGCTCTCTGGGCGGCAAATACCCGGTGATTTGCGTCGTGCTGTTCAATCCGGCAAACGGTACCTGCTTTGCTTCCTTTGGCGCGCATCCGGACTTTGGCGTCGCGCTGGAGCGTACGGTAACCGAGCTGCTACAGGGTCGTGGCCTGAAAGATCTCGACGTGTTCACCCCGCCCACCTTCGATGACGAAGAAGTGGCTGAACATACCAACCTGGAAACCCACTTCATTGACTCCAGCGGTTTGATCTCCTGGGATATGTTCAAGCAGGACGCCGACTATCCGTTCGCCGACTGGAACTTCTCCGGCACCACCGAAGAAGAGTTCGCTACGCTGATGGCTATCTTCAAAGAAGAAGATAAAGAAGTGTACATCGCCGACTACGAGCACCTTGGCGTCTACGCGTGCCGCATCATCGTACCGGGCATGTCCGATATTTATCCTGCTGAAGATCTGTGGCTGGCAAACAACAATATGGGTAGCCATCTGCGCGAAACGATCCTCTCCCTGCCGGGCAGCCAGTGGGAGAAAGAAGAGTACCTGAATCTGATCGAGCAGCTCGACGATGAAGGGCTGGACGACTTTACCCGCGTGCGCGAACTGCTGGGTCTGGCGACCGGTCCAAACAACGGCTGGTACACCCTGCGTATTGGCGAACTGAAAGCCATGCTGGCACTGGCGGGCGGCGACCTTGAACAGGCGCTGATCTGGACGGAATGGACCATGGAGTTCAACGCCTCGGTATTCAGCGCCGAGCGCGCCAACTACTACCGTTGCCTGCAAACGCTGCTGCTGCTGTCCCAGGAAGAAGAACGTGAGCCCCTGCAGTATCTGAACGCGTTTGTCCGTATGTACGGCGCCGATGCGGTGGAAGCCGCCAGCGCGGCGCTGAGCGGCGAAGAGGCATTCTATGGCCTACAGCCGGTTGACGGTTCTCTGGAGGCCTTCCCGGCCCATCAGTCGCTGTTACAGGCCTACGAGAAACTGCAGCGCGCAAAAGCCGCTTTCTGGGCGAAGTGATCGTTTCTCCATATAAATAGTAGGTTTAATCGACGACCTGGGCTATATTACGGGGCCACTTGCTGGCCCCTTTTTTATATTTCAACGTTTCGCTTCGTGATTCTGTGAAAATAAAGTTAAACATAAGTAAACACTATAATTAGTAG
>NZ_JANEWH010000053.1:0-31961 GCF_028069715.1 Kluyvera sp. Awk 3
TCTTTCAATTCGTCGAGCTGTTGATACTTTCCGTGCCATAAACATTAAGAAAGATATTGCTAAGCATCTTAATGAAACAACGGGCTCTCCCGGCCTACAAATCGAGCGCATAGCTTTTTCGGATGACATTCCCATTGAATATACAATCGAAATAGCCCGTGGCAGTAAATTTGAATATACCATCGAACTTCAAGGCGTGACCATGAACTCGTCAATAACTGCCGTTTGATTGATTCCTGATGTCACGCGCCTGTTTTATTTGCGGTTGAATATCTTAACCGCTTAAAAAGGAGTGACCTTAATGAAATTAACCGTATTAGGCGGGGGCGGCGTTCGCGCCCCATATCTGGCCAGAACATTAGCATTGCAGGCAACCGATCTTGCATTGACTGAAATATGTCTGATGGACAGCAATGAGGAGAAATTAACAATCTACGGTGGGCTGGCGCAAGCCATCGTGGAAAAAATTAATCCCCGAGTCACTATTTGTCTGACAACCGATCCCAACATCGCATTAAAAGATGCCAACTATGTTATTACCACATTGCGTGTAGGTGGTGATAGTGGTCGAGTTTTTGATGAAAGATTAGCCCAGAAATATAATATTCTGGGACAAGAGACGACAGGCATTGGCGGCTTCGCGATGTCGCTACGTTCTATCCCGGTATTAAAGCAGTATCTCGAACTGGCGCGTCAGGTTTCGGCAAAAGATGTCCTGTTCTTTAACTTCACGAACCCCTCCGGGCTTGTTACCCAGGCGCTGATTAACGCCGGATACGATAATGTGTACGGTATTTGTGATGGCCCGGCGAGTTTTATGCGTGAAATGGCGCATCTGCTCAACGTCGACGTTATGCGTTTCTCCGCCACCTGCTATGGTTTGAACCATCTGTCGTTCTATCGTGATTTCACCGTCGACGCTCAGGACGTCACGGAACAGGTGCTCAGTCATCAGCAACTGTTTAAAGAGACGGAGATGAAGCTTTTTGACCGCGCGACAATAGACTTTTTGAAACAAGAACTACCAAATGAATACCTCTACTTCTATTTTAATCACCATGCCATCATTCACTCAATTTCCCGTCATGGTTATGCGCGAGGTGAATTAATTCAGGATATTAATATGCGAATGCTTGCTGACCTGAAGCAACACCATGCAGCCAGTATAGAAGAGCGTTTTGCTATTTTTTCCACATATCTTCTGGAACGAGAGAATTCCTATTTTGCCATTGAGAGCAATGGCCGACGTGATAATCATTATAACGCCTTAAATCTGGAAGCGTTTCTGGCCGCACCGGATACCGGTGGTTATTCGGGGATTGCGTTAAATATTATCCGAGGGCTACAGAAAAAAACCGCATGGCCAATGACCATACTGGTGAAAAACAACGACAGCATTCGTGGCTTGCAGCCGGATGACGTCATTGAAATTACCTGTGATATGCGTGATGGGCAGATTATTCCGCGCCGCGTGGAGGAGATGCCGGATTATCAGATGCATATTATTAAGACCATCAAACATTTCGAAAATTTAACGATCCATGCCATTGAGAACAGATGCAAACAGAGCGCGATTCGGGCATTAATGATTCATCCCTTGATCAACGATTTCGCGGTGGCTACGCAAATTCTCGACGAATTGCTCAACGAATATCAGGACTATACCGGGGAGTGGCGCTAATGGAGCTAGCGATTTGTTCACGACACCAATTCCCGCAGCTTCTCGGCGATGCCATCATCGCCGCCTTACAGCAAGAAGGCTCTGTCTGCCTGGCTTCTGGTGATACGCCGCAGTTGGCTTATCGCTATGTGGCGGCGCAATACCAACGCCGCCCCTTTCCGCTTCGCGCCACGCTGGTTGGGCTGGATGAATGGGTCGGTTTCGGTCCACAGGACGAAGGTAGCTGCCAGTATGCGATGCACCATGACCTCTATCAGCATCTATCGCTGCGACCGGGTCAACTACGGCAGTTTGACGCCAGGCGAGCAGGAGATGCGCTGGAAGAAGAGTGCCATCGTATGAATCAGCTGTTGGCCGAACAGCCGCTTCGTCTGGTTCTGGTTGGTATAGGCCAGAACGGTCATCTGGGGCTCAATGAACCCGGCGTCGCGTTTAGCTCGCTGGCGCATGTCTCTAACCTGAGCGAAACCACCGTCCGCGTCGCGCAGAAATATTTCCCTCAGTCGACGACATTGCGTCAGGGAATTACGTTCGGGATCGCCAATATCCTGGCCAGCGAAAAAATTATTGCTGTCGCCAACGGAGCGCATAAGCGGGACATTATCCAACGCCTGCTGATGACGCCGCCATGCGAGACGCTCCCTGCCACCAGTCTGAAACAGCATCACAATACGCAGCTACTGCTGGATGACGCCGTCTTCCACGTGGAGAACATACTATGACCGATGAACAGCGGTGGTTCAGCATCATCGCCTGTGCGGGTGAAAGCTTCTCACTGTTAAACGATGCGCTAAAGGCCGCGAAAAGTGGCGATATAACGGAAGCCGAACGTTGCTTTAACGAATCTGAAAACATCCTCCAGCAGGCGCACCATATTCAAAGTGAATCACTACAAGGCGAAATAAACGGCCAGCCAATCACATTTTCCATGCTGTTTGTTCATGCTCAGGATCATTTAATGAATGTCCTGCTGGCACAGAATATTTATCGTGAATTTATCGAGCTACATAAAAATAAACTATCAGGACGATGACTATGAACTATGAAAACTTAGCTATTCTCCTTGTCTGCAATTTAGGCGCATCCACCAGCGTGATGGTGAGCAAAATGCGCGACGTTGTCGAGAAAAGTGAAAAATTAAAAGGCCAGCATATTCGTATCGATGCCCGAAACGCTGGGGATCTGCCTACCTATATTGCCGACTACGATCTCGTGCTGGTTGGCCCCCAGATGAAGCATAAAATTGACGATCTGACGACGATTGCCAGGCAACATGGCAAACCTATTGAGGTTATTGATAGTCAAGCCTATGGGTTAGCCGATGGCGCACTTATTCTGAAACAAGCCCTCTACTTATATCATCTGAATCGGCCGAGCAAGGAAGGTTCTCAATGACCAGTACTCCGATATTTCTCAATAAATTTGAGAAAAATATGGTTTTTGTTGCTACCAAAATCGAGCAGAATCGTTTTATTTCATCAATTAAGAATGGAATGATTAGCTTAATGGCGATTCTGATGGTGGGTTCCATCAGCTTAATCATTTCTGGATTAGGTAGCCTGTTTTCACCGGAAACCGCCGTTAGCCAGTTTTTTACGAATTATGGCGCGCTATTACAGCTTCCATTTACCTTTACTTTCGGTCTGTTGTCGATCTATTGCGCGATAACCATTAGCTATCATCATACCCAGAAAATTAATGTTGCTCCGCTGTACCCGATAATTAGCTCGGTGATGGTGACCATGATTCTGAATAGCAAAATGGTTGATGGGAGTATCAACATCGCCTTCCTTGATTCCCGCGGCTTGTTTGTGGCAATCATCGCGTCGCTGGCGACCGTCGAGTTTATAAGCTGGGCCTATCGCAAAAAGATCACCATCCGCATTAATGGCTTGCCCGATATGATAGCCAAAACCTTCGAGTCCATCTTTCCGCTGCTGTTTGTTGTGATGATCGCGTGCGCAATTTCCATTGCCAGCCAGACGCTGTTCAATCAACAGATTGTACCAGAGCTCTTCACGACGGCTCTGGCCCCTGCGGTCAGCGGCATCGACTCCGTGTGGGGTGTTTTCACGATTATTTTACTGGAGATGATCTTCTGGTTTTTCGGCTTAAACGGCTACGCGATTTTAATTGGCTTTACGCTGCCCTTTATGACCCAGTATCTGTCATTGAACGCCGCCAACTTTGCCCAGGGCCTACCGACGGAACACGTATTTACGGAAGGATGGTGGGGAGCCTTTGCGGCCTGTACCGGATCAGGTATTACCGGCGCTATCGCGATTCTGGGTCTGATGAGCCGGGCTCCGCAGCTCAAAGCGGCAGGAAAAGCAGCCATCGTGCCTTCGCTGTTTGGCATTTCAGAACCGGTGGTGTACGGTTTTCCTATTGCCTTCAATCCCTACTTTTTCTTTCCGTTCGTATTAGGAACGCCCGTTCTGGCTTCAATCACCTATTTAATCTTCGAGATGGGATGGGTTCGCGGGCCAGTCGCTCAGGTTGGTGGCATCCCCACGCCGATTGCACAGTATTTCATCACCATGGACTGGCGCGGCCCAATCGTCGCCATACTGGTAATTCTGGCCGGATTCCTGATGTACTACCCATTCTTTAAAATGTACGAGCGCAGCATTCTTAAAAAGGAGAGCGAACGGCAGGATGAACAGCAGAAATACGCCGTTCTGGATCTGGATTTCTGAGGGGCAAAACCATCTGCGTCACGCAGGTGGTTTTATGCGTTAACTTAGTGGGCGTAAACCACTACCCACATTGGGCCCTGACCCACGGCATAACGCCCTTTTTCCTGCAGCAGCCCCTGCTCGCCGGCAATTTCATACACCGCGATATGGTGCGATTTCTGCCCTGCCGCAATCAGGTATTTTCCACTGTGGTCAATGTTGAAACCACGCGGCTGAGTTTCCGTCGGCTGGAAACCTTCCAGTGACAGCACGCTGCCGTCTTCCGATACGCTGAACACGGTAATCAGGCTGGAGGTGCGGTCACAGGCATACAGATGACGACCGTCCGGCGTAATGTGGATATCGGCCGCCCAGCGCGTGTCGGTGAAATCAGCAGGCATCATATCCAGCGTCTGCACGCATTCAATCTTACCGTGCGGATCCTTCAGCTCCCACACGTCAATGGAACTGTTCAGTTCGTTCACACAGTAGCCGTACTGTTCGTTCGGATGGAACACCATATGACGCGGACCGGCGCCTTCTACCGTGGTCACTTCAGCCGGGTTCTGCGCGGACAGGAAACCGTCGTCGCTCAGGGTGAACAGGCAGATGCGATCCTGTTTCAGCGCCGGCACCCACAGGGTGCGGTTATCCGGGGAGATATTCGCCGAGTGGCAACCTTCCAGGCCATCCACCACCGTCACGGTGTCGCGCGGCAGGCCGTCTTCCAGACGAATGACCGCCACGTTGGCCTGATTGTACGAAGCGCTGAAGATAAAGTTGCCTTTACGGTCGGTCGAAATATGCGTCGGGCTGCCCGGCAGCGGCGCTTCAGCTTCATAGGTCAGCGCACCGTCATCCGGCGCAATACGGTAGGCCAGCACGCGAAATTCCGGACGCACGCCAACGTACAGATAACGTTTATCAGGGCTGATGACCATCGGCTGCACCTGACCCGGAACATCCACCACCTGGACCAGCTTCAGGCTGCCATCGTGGTTCAGCGTCCAGACGTGGATCTGCTGGCTTTCCGGGCTGGCGGTATAAACGGTCTGTTTCATGAATACTCCTTTCTGAAAACACATAATTTGCGGCTATTTATCACACCATTTTGCCGTACAGGTATCTCGGTGTACCATCCTGCACAGCGAATTTTCTCTTAAACTCGAGACAACACTATGACTGCACGTGTGATTGCCCTGGATCTGGACGGAACGCTCCTGACGCCAAAGAAAACCCTCCTGCCCTCTTCCCTGGAAGCGCTAAATCGAGCCAAAGCGGCAGGTTATCAATTAATGATCGTCACCGGTCGTCATCACGTTGCCATCCATCCTTTTTATCAGGCACTGGCGCTGGATACACCTGCAATTTGTTGTAATGGCACCTACTTGTATGATTATCAAGCGAAAAAAGTACTGGATGCCGATCCGATGCCGGTCGAAAAAGCCCAACAGCTGATTTCTCTGCTGGATGAGCACCAGATTCACGGCCTGATGTATGTCGACGATACCATGATGTACCAGTACCCAACCGGCCACGTGATTCGCACCAGCAACTGGGCGCAGAGCCTGCCGGAAGCGCAGCGCCCGTCTTTTACTCAGGTCGATTCGCTGGCGCAGGCCGCCCGTGAAGTGAATAACGTCTGGAAATTTGCCCTGACCGATGAAGACGGCGAAAAGCTGCAAAACTTCGCGAAACACGTTGAGCAGACGCTGCAACTGGAGTGCGAATGGTCGTGGCACGATCAGGTGGATATCGCGCGTCAGGGCAACAGCAAAGGCAAACGTCTGACGCAGTTCATCACCGCGCAGGGCTGGTCAATGCAGGACGTGGTGGCGTTTGGCGACAACTTTAACGATATCAGCATGCTGGAAGCCGCCGGTACCGGCGTGGCGATGGGCAATGCGGTCGACGCGGTGAAAGCGCGCGCCAACGTGGTTATCGGCGATAACACCACCGATGCCATCGCCGACTACATCAACCGTCACCTGCTGTAATCAGGCGGTAATCGACACGCTCTTTATCTGGGCGTACAACCACTGGCCTGGCTTCACCGCCAGGTCATCCCGCGCCCACGGGCTGATGCGCGCCCACAGCGTACGACCGCTGACGTCCAGCTGTACTTCGACCTGACCATTATTGTCATAGCACTGAAGGACTTTGGCGTGCAGCACGTTGCGGATACTGGTGTGAGGCGACGGCTGCAGCACCAGCGACACGTCAGTAGCCTGAATGCGCACGCGCACCGCACTCTGTAGCGGCCTGTCGAGTTTGTTCACCCAGATATGCTGGTCGCCCAGCGCCAGCGCGGTCATCGCATAGTGCGGATGGTGTTCCAGTACCGTCACGCGCAGAATGCTGCTCTGCTGATCCTGCGGCAGCCACGGATGCATCACGCTGCTGCCCCATACGTCTTCCAGATTACCGAATGCCTTGACCTGCCCGCCTTCCAGCACCAGCACTTTATCGGCCAGATGCAGAATCTCATCCAGCGAGTGGCTGACGTAGAGCATCGGTATATTGATCTCCCGCGCCAGACGCTGCAGATACGGCAGCAGTTCACGCTTGCGCGGGATATCGAGCGAAGCCAGCGGCTCATCGAGCAGCAACAGCTCTGGCGCGGTCAACAATGCGCGACCAATCGCCACACGCTGTTTTTCACCGCCGGACAGACTGCCCGGCAGGCGATCGAGCAGCGGCTCAATGCCCAGCAGCGCCACCAGTTTATCAAACTGCTCCGCCATGCTTTTCGCCATACCGTAACGCAAATTACCGCGCACCTTGTAGTGCGGGAACAGTCGCGCGTCCTGAAACACATAACCGATACGGCGCTTCTCCGGTGCAAGGCAGATGCCCTGCTCAACGTCGTTCAGCACGCGGCCGTTGAGCGCAATGCGCCCCTGCTGCGGTTTGGTGAGCCCGCTGATGGCGTTAATCAACGAGGTTTTGCCCGCCCCTGAAACACCGAATACGGCGGTGATCCCGGAAGCCGGCAGCGATTCATTAATTTCCAGGCAGTGCGTGCCCAGCGTCTGGCTAAAGTTCAGTTCCAGCATGGTTTACGCCCCCATCCTGCGGCGGCTAACGCCCGCCAGCCATTCGGAAATCATCAGCGAAATCAGCGCCAGAACGATAGAAATCAGACACAGACGGGCCGCGGCGCTTTCGCCGCCGGGAGTCTGAATCAGGGTGTACATCGCCGACGGAATGGTGCGGGTTTCGCCGGGAATATTGGAGACAAAGGTAATGGTCGCGCCGAACTCGCCGAGTGAACGAGCAAACGCCAGCACGGTACCGACGATAATGCCCGGCAGCATCAGCGGCAGCGTAATGGTGCAGAACACCCGCCAGCGCCCGGCGCCCAGGGTGCGTGCCGCCTGTTCGAGTTTGACGTCGACACCTTCCAGCGCCAAACGAATCGCCCGAACCATCAGCGGAAACGACATCACCGCCGCGGCGATCACCGCGCCCCGCCAGCTAAAAGCGAAAGTCAGGCCGAACCAGTCATACAGCCAACTGCCAATAAAGCCACGACGCCCCATCGCCACCAGCAATAAATAGCCCACTACCACCGGCGGCAGCACCAGCGGCAGGTGGATAAGGCCGTCCAGCAGCGCCTTGCCGGGAAAATGGCGGCGTACCAGCAGCCAGGCAAAGAAGATCCCAAACGGCAAACTGAACAGGACGGCCAGGGAGGATACTTTCAGGCTCAGCACTACCGCCTGCCATTCGGGATCGGTCAATATCATTAGCGAGTCGTGAATCCGTAACGTTTAAAGATTTCAGACGCCTGCGGCCCTTTCAGGTAGTCATAGAACGCCGAGACGGTCGCGTTTTTATGGCCATCGATAATGGCAATCGGATATTCCACTTTCTGATGGGAATCTTCCGGGAACGTACCAACCACTTTAACACCTTTGCTGGCCACCGCGTCAGAACCGTAGACGATTCCCAGCGGCGCTTCGCTCCGTTCAACCAGCGCCAACGCACCGCGCACATCTTCCGCCGGCGCCAGTTTCGGCGACAGCGTCTCCCACGCCCCGAGTTTTTGCAGCGCTTCTTTCGCGTAGATGCCCGCCGGAACGTGATCCGGGTCGCCCACCGCCAGGCGGCCGCCTTTCAGCAGGCTAGTCCAGTTGGTTTTCGCGTCCACGGTGATGTCTCCCCGCTCGCTGGCCTTCGGTGCGACAACGACCAGACTGTTACCCAGCAGCGTTTCACGCGTGGTGGTGTCGATGGCTTTCTTATCTACCGCGTAGTCCATCCATTTCTGATCGGCAGAGATAAACAAGTCGGCTGGTGCCCCGGCTTCAATCTGGCGAGCCAGCGTCGAAGAAGAAGCAAAAGAGGAAACCACGTCAACGTTGTTCTCTTTTTTATACTCTTTAGCGATATCCTGCATTGCGTTAGTCAGCGAAGCAGCGGCGAAAACGGTGATTTTCGCGTCCTGTGCCGACGCTTGCCCTACAACCGACAGCGTTAATGCTGCTCCGGCAAAAAGACGTAACCATGAACCTGTCATTTAACACTCCTGAACTCAACGTTATATAAATAAAAATATAACGATAAGTATAAGGACTTTCCACAATGATTGCATTACAGACTCGCGAATTGTTGCTGCATTTACGGGATATTATCGGCAGGGTTTTCGGGAACTTCATAGCAAAACGCCCGGGAGTGCCGGGCGTTTTTGAGGAAATCAGTGGTTTTGCTGGCTGCTGTCTTTATGACCAACGCCGGAGAAGATGTTGAACACTTCACCCAGACCGTAAATCAACCCCAGGATGATAGCCATCACTACGGGTACCATGATTACGGCAAATACCAGACTTTTCAACAACTCTAACATGGTTTACTCCATACAATGTGATGTTGCTATTGTAACCGGATATCGCAGAAATACACTCCCTTTTGTGCGGTGCGCTTTGCGCTCGCAGACATTTGGGTCAAAATGCCCTTTTACTTGCCAGGATACTCTTATGCAGGCTGAAATCCTTCTTACCCTCAAGCTCCAGCAGCGCCTGTTCGCCGATCCGCGCCGCATCTCGCTCCTCAAACAAATAGCACAGACCGGCTCCATCAGCCAGGGGGCCAAAAATGCGGGCATCAGCTATAAGAGCGCATGGGACGCCATTAATGAAATGAATCAACTTAGCGAGCACTCGTTAGTTGACCGTGCAACCGGCGGTAAAGGCGGCGGCGGCGCGGTTTTGACCCGCTATGGCCAGCGCCTGATTCAGCTTTACGATCTGCTGGCACAGATTCAGCAGAAAGCCTTCGACGTACTGAGCGATGATGATGCGCTGCCTCTGGATAGCCTACTGGCTGCGATCTCCCGCTTCTCGCTGCAAACCAGCGCCCGCAACCAATGGTTTGGCACCGTCACTCGCCGCGACCACCAGCAGGTCCAGCAGCACGTTGATATTCTGCTCGCCGACGGTTCCACTCGCCTGAAGGTTGCCATTACCGCGCAAAGCGGCGAGCGCCTGGGGCTTGATGAAGGTAAAGAGGTGCTTGTGCTGCTGAAAGCTCCGTGGGTCAACGTCACTCGCGACCCGGCGGTGGCTGCCGAAGCCGATAACCAGCTGGCTTGTCGCATCAGCCATATCGAGCGCGGTACGGAGCAGTGCGAAGTGCTGATGACGCTGCCAGATGGGCAAAGCCTGTGCGCCACCTTACCTCTGAACGAGGCGCAAGCGCTGGAGGAAGGCGCTGACGTCACAGCATTCTTTAACGCCGATCGCATCATTATCGCCACGTTATGCTGATGGCATTGACATTGCGCTGAGGAAGACGTATCCCTGATGCATATTGCTGCAAAAAACGGGATACATCATGTCATCATTGCAAATTTCGCAAGGCACGTTTCGTCTTAGCGATACAAAAACGTTAAAAATTGAGCAACTGACGCTACGCGCTGGAGAAAGCTGGGCTTTTGTCGGCAGTAATGGCAGCGGTAAATCGGCGCTGGCACGCGCGCTGGCGGGTGAACTCCCTCTGCTTTCCGGTAGCCACGAGAGCCAGTTTACCCGCATCACTCGTCTCTCCTTTGAGCAGTTGCAAAAGCTGGTGAGCGATGAGTGGCAGCGCAATAATACCGACATGCTCAGCCCGGACGAAGACGACACCGGGCGCACCGCCGCGCAGATTATTCAGGATGAAATCAAAAACCCCGCGCTCTGCGCACAGTTGGCCGCGCAGTTTGGCATCAGCCATCTGCTTGAGCGCCGTTTCAAATACCTGTCGACCGGTGAAACCCGCAAAACCCTACTTTGCCAGGCGCTGATGGCGCAGCCAGATCTGTTGATTCTCGATGAACCGTTCGATGGCCTCGACGTGAGCTCACGCCGCCAGCTGGCCGATCATCTGGCTACGCTGCACGACGCAGGCTATACGCTGGTGCTGGTGCTCAACCGCTTCGACGACATCCCGGATTTCGTGCCGTTTGCCGGCGTGCTGGCCGACTGTACGCTAACGGAAATCGGCGAGAAAAAAGCGCTGCTCGAACAGACGTTAATCGCCCAACTGGCGCACAGCGAAAAACTTTCAGGTATGACCCTTCCGGAACCCGACGCCCCTTCCGCCCGCCTCGCATTACCCGACGATCAGCCGCGTATCGTGCTACGCGACGGCGTTGTGTCCTATAACGATCGTCCGATCATCAATCACCTGAGCTGGACGGTCGCCCCCGGTGAACACTGGCAGGTCGTTGGCCCCAACGGCGCCGGAAAATCGACGCTGCTGAGCCTGGTCACCGGCGATCACCCGCAGGGTTATAGTAATGACCTCACGCTCTTTGGCCGCCGACGCGGCAGCGGTGAGACCATCTGGGATATCAAAAAGCATATCGGCTACGTCAGCAGCAGTCTGCATCTGGACTATCGCGTCAGCACCACGGTACGCAACGTGATTCTCTCCGGTTACTTTGACTCAATCGGTATCTATCAGGCGGTTTCCGATAAACAGCGCAAGCTGGTCGACGAATGGCTGGCAATCCTCGGCATGGATGCCCGTACCGCCGACGCGCCTTTCCACAGCCTCTCCTGGGGACAACAACGGCTGGCGCTGATTGTTCGCGCGCTGGTGAAACACCCTACGCTGCTGATCCTCGACGAACCGCTACAAGGGTTGGATCCACTCAACCGTCTGGTAGTGCGTCGGTTTATCGACGTGCTGATTAGCGAAGGCAAAACGCAACTGCTGTTTGTCTCGCACCATGCGGAGGATGCGCCGGAGTGTATTACGCATCGTCTGGAGTTCGTCGCCGACGGTGACGGCTATCGTTATGAGGTTGGCCCACTGTAATTCTCTTTCCCGGGCGATAACCTCGCCCGGGAAACCTCACCGTATTTGTCGGTCGTTTTTCAGATTTTTTTCACCACCATCAATCAACATTATGATTTAAAATGATTTTTATCAAATTTTCAGTTTCACGACTTTTAGTGTAAACGATTCCACTAATTTAGCCCATGTCACACTTTTGGCCATTCTGTTATGCTAAGGTTATTCCATGCCATAAGCTTAACGGAGCTAAAAATGAAAGTATTGGTTACAGGTGGTAGCGGTTACATAGGAAGCCACACATGCGTCCAACTGCTGCAACAGGGACATGACGTCGTCATCCTCGACAATCTGTGCAACAGCAAACGCAGTGTACTGCCGGTCATCGCTCGCCTGGGCGGTAAGCAAGCAGAGTTCGTCGAAGGTGATATTCGTAACGAAGCGCTGATGACCGAGATCTTGCACGATCACGCTATTGAAGCGGTGATCCACTTTGCCGGGCTGAAAGCCGTAGGCGAGTCGGTACAGAAACCGCTGGAGTATTACGACAACAACGTCAACGGTACTCTACGCCTGATTGCCGCCATGCGCGCTGCAAACGTCAAAAACTTCATCTTTAGCTCCTCGGCCACCGTCTACGGCGATCAGCCGAAAATTCCTTACGTTGAAAGTTTCCCGACCGGTACCCCACAAAGCCCGTACGGCAAAAGCAAACTGATGGTTGAACAGATCCTCACCGACCTGCAAAAAGCGCAGCCGGACTGGAGCATTGCGCTGCTGCGCTACTTCAACCCGGTTGGCGCACATCAGTCTGGCGATATGGGTGAAGACCCGCAGGGTATTCCTAACAACCTGATGCCGTACATCGCGCAGGTGGCTGTAGGCCGCCGTGAATCGCTGGCCATTTTCGGTAACGACTACCCCACCCCAGACGGCACCGGCGTGCGCGACTACATCCACGTGATGGACCTCGCCGACGGCCACGTTGCCGCCATGGAAAAACTGGCCAACAAAGCCGGCGTGCATATTTACAACCTTGGTGCAGGCGTTGGCAGCAGCGTGCTTGATGTGGTTAACGCGTTCAGCAAAGCCTGCGGCAAACCGATTAACTATCACTTTGCTCCGCGTCGTGATGGCGATCTCCCGGCTTACTGGGCTGACGCAAGCAAAGCCGATAAAGAGTTGAACTGGCACGTAACCCGTAACCTTGATGAAATGGCGCAGGACACCTGGAACTGGCAGTCCCGTCATCCTCAGGGATATCCCGATTAAGGATTTTGCAATGACGCAATTTAACCCCGTCGACCATCCGCACCGCCGCTTTAATCCGTTAACCGGCCAGTGGATCCTTGTTTCACCGCATCGTGCAAAGCGCCCGTGGCAGGGGGCGCAAGAGACACCGTCAAAACAGACGCTGCCCGCACACGATCCGGACTGCTTTTTATGCCCGGGTAATACCCGGGTGACGGGCGATAAAAACCCCGATTACACCAGCACCTATGTGTTTACCAACGATTTCGCGGCGCTGATGACCGATACGCCGGACGCGCCGGAAAGCGACGATCCGCTGATGCGCTGTCAGAGCGCGCGCGGCACCAGTCGCGTTATCTGCTTCTCGCCGGACCACAGCAAAACGCTGCCGGAGTTGAGCCTCAACGCGCTGCACTCGGTGGTGAAAACCTGGCAGGAACAGACCGCAGAACTGGGCCAACAGTATCCGTGGGTTCAGGTATTTGAGAACAAAGGCGCGGCGATGGGGTGCTCCAACCCACACCCGCACGGACAGGTCTGGGCCAACAGCTTCCTGCCGAACGAAATTGAGCGTGAAGACCGCCTGATGCGCGAGTACTACCGCGAGCAGGGTTCTTCCATGCTGGTTGACTACGTTAACCGCGAGTTGGCCGATGGCAGCCGTACGGTCGTCGAAACCGAGCACTGGCTGGCGGTGGTCCCGTACTGGGCCGCCTGGCCGTTTGAAACGCTGCTGCTGCCAAAGGCACACGTGCTGCGCATCACCGACTTAACCGACGCGCAGAGTGAAGACCTGGCGCTGGCGCTAAAAAAACTCACCAGCCGCTACGACAACCTGTTCCAGTGCTCCTTCCCCTACTCAATGGGCTGGCACGGCGCGCCGTTCAACGGGGAAGATAACGCCCACTGGCAGCTGCACGCGCACTTCTACCCGCCGCTGCTGCGCTCGGCCACCGTGCGTAAATTTATGGTCGGGTACGAAATGCTGGCAGAGACCCAGCGTGACCTGACGGCAGAACAAGCGGCTGAGCGCCTGCGCGCGGTCAGCGACATCCACTTTCGCGAGTCCGGAGAATAATAATGAGTCTGAAAGAGAACACCCAAACCCTGTTTGCTGAAAAATTCGGCTACCCTGCCAGCCACGTGATCCAGGCACCGGGCCGCGTTAACCTGATTGGCGAGCATACCGACTATAACGACGGCTTCGTGCTGCCGTGCGCCATCGACTATCAAACCGTCATCAGCTGCTCACCGCGCGATGATCGTCTGGTACGCATGATCGCCGCCGACTACGACAACCAGAGCGATGAGTTTTCCCTTGATGCGCCCATCGTCAGCCACGACACCCAACAGTGGTCGAACTACGTTCGCGGCGTAGTGAAACATCTGCAGAAGCGTAACAACGCCTTTGGCGGCGCGGATCTGGTGATCAGCGGCAACGTGCCACAGGGCGCGGGTTTAAGCTCATCTGCCTCGCTGGAAGTGGCGGTCGGCACCGTATTCCAGCAGCTCTATCATCTGCCGCTCGACGGCGCGCAGATTGCGCTGAACGGCCAGGAAGCGGAAAACCAGTTTGTGGGCTGCAACTGCGGCATTATGGACCAGCTGATCTCCGCGCTCGGTAAGAAAGACCACGCGCTGCTGATCGACTGCCGCACGCTGGGCACCAAAGCGGTCTCCATGCCGGAAGGCGTGGCGGTGGTGATAATCAACAGTAACTTCAAACGAACTCTGGTCGGCAGTGAGTACAACACCCGCCGCGAGCAGTGCGAAACCGGCGCACGCTTCTTCCAGCGCCCGGCGCTGCGCGATGTCACCGTTGACGAGTTCAACACTGTCGCCCACGAGCTGGACCCTATCGTTGCCAAACGCGTCCGTCACGTGCTGACCGAAAACGCCCGTACCGTAGAAGCCGCCAGCGCGCTGGAGAAAGGCGACCTGCTGCGCATGGGCCAACTGATGGCAGAATCTCACGCGTCAATGCGCGACGACTTCGAAATCACCGTGCCGCAGATTGATACGCTGGTCGAGATCGTCAAAGCGACTATCGGCGACCAGGGCGGCGTGCGCATGACCGGCGGCGGTTTCGGCGGCTGCATCGTGGCGCTGATCCCTGAAGCACTGGTCCCGGCGGTGAAACAGGCGGTTGCCGAGCAGTATGAAGCGAAAACCGGCATCAAAGAGACCTTCTACGTGTGCAAACCGTCACAAGGAGCTGGCCAGTGTTAAGAGAAACTCCCGCGCTGGCAGCCGATGGCCAGCCATATCGCCTGGTGACGCTACGTAATGCAAACGGTGTTGTCGTGAGCTTAATGGACTGGGGCGCCACGCTGCTGTCGGCGCGTATTCCGCTGAAAGATGGCAGCGTACGTGAAGCGCTACTGGGCTGCGCCTCGCCGGAGCAGTATAGCGAACAGGCGGCCTTCCTCGGCGCCTCCATTGGTCGCTACGCCAACCGTATCGCCAATAGCCGCTTTACCCTTGACGGCAAAACGGTTGATGTCGCGCCAAGCCAGGGCGAACATCAGTTGCATGGCGGTCCGGAAGGTTTCGACAAGCGCCGCTGGTCTATCGCGTCACAGAACGAGACCGAAGCGGTCTTTACGCTGACCTCACCCGACGGCGACCAGGGCTATCCGGGCGAGCTACAGGCCAAAGCTATCTATCGCCTGACCGATGATAACCGGATTTCCATCGAGTACCGCGCCACCGTCGATAAAGCCTGTCCGGTGAACCTGACTAACCATGTTTACTTTAACCTCGATGGTGAGCAGACCGACGTACGCAACCACACGCTACAGCTACTGGCAGATGACTATCTGCCAGTCGATGAGAACGGGATCCCTCATGATGGGCTGAAAGCGGTCGCCAATACCAGCTTCGATTTCCGTCAGCCGAAAGCCGTGGCGCAGGATTTCCTCAGCGACGACGATCAGCGGAAGGTTAACGGCTACGACCACGCATTCCTGCTGCAGGCCAAAGGCGACGCCACTCAGGTGGTTGCCAACGTCTGGTCGCAGGATAAAAAGCTGCAGATGGCCGTTTATACCTCGGCGCCGGCGATTCAGTTCTACTCGGGCAACTTCCTGAAGGGCACGCTTTCCCGTACCTCACAGCCGTACGATACGTGGCAGGGGCTGGCGCTGGAGAGCGAATTCCTACCTGATACGCCAAACCATCCCGAGTGGCCGCAGCCGGACTGCGTGTTGCAGCCGGGTGAAGAGTACGTCAGCCTGACGGAATATCAGTTTATCGCATTATCATGACCTGTTGGCCCGGGCGACAAACCGATGTGGCCCGGGCGCATGGCGTGATGTCAGACATCCCCCGCCCCTTCACCACGTCGATCTTTTAGGCATATCGCTGAAAATAGCATCACACCAAGACAAAATAATAACGCTGAGTTCACATGCACCTTACACTGGAGCACTATTTTCGCTATGGTTATGCATAAGCGTTGCCGCTGAGGCTATCACGGCAATATAATGAGAATTGTTATCATTCAATAAAGCTTGAGGAGTGAGAGTATGGCTGTAACTAAGCTGGTACTGGTTCGTCACGGTGAAAGTCAGTGGAACAACGAAAACCGTTTTACCGGTTGGTACGATGTTGATCTGTCCGAGAAAGGCGTCAGCGAAGCAAAAGCAGCGGGCAAACTGCTGAAAGAAGAAGGCTTCAGCTTCGACTTTGCTTATACCTCTGTGCTGAAACGTGCCATCCACACGCTGTGGAACGTGCTGGATGAACTGGATCAGGCCTGGCTGCCGGTTGAAAAATCCTGGAAACTGAACGAGCGTCACTACGGTGCGCTGCAGGGTCTGAACAAAGCCGAAACCGCTGAGAAATACGGTGATGAGCAGGTTAAACAGTGGCGTCGCGGCTTCGCGGTGACCCCGCCGGAGCTGACCAAAGACGACGAGCGCTACCCGGGCCACGACCCGCGCTACGCCAAACTGACCGATAAAGAGCTGCCGACCACCGAGAGCCTGGCGCTGACCATCGAGCGCGTGGTGCCTTACTGGAACGAAACCATTCTGCCGCGTCTGAAAAGCGGTGAGCGCGTGATCATCGCCGCTCACGGTAACTCCCTGCGCGCGCTGGTGAAATACCTGGACAACATGGGCGAAGATGAAATCCTCGAGTTGAACATCCCAACTGGCGTGCCGCTGGTGTATGAGTTCGACGAGAACTTCAAGCCGATCAAACACTACTACCTGGGCAACGCAGACGAAATCGCCGCGAAAGCCGCTGCGGTGGCAAACCAGGGTAAAGCGAAGTAATTTTCCTCCCGGGTTAAACGAAAAAAGCGTGGAATATTCCACGCTTTTTTTATTGCCGGATGACGGCATTGCCTTGTTCGGCCTACCGAGCGTCGCCCGGGTGCGTTTTTTATCCGCGACGCGCTTTTACCGCTTCCGCCAACTGGCGCAGAATCGTATCGGTATCTTCCCAGTTAATGCAGGCGTCGGTGATGCTCTTGCCATACACCAGCGGCTCACCGCTGTCCGGATTCTGATTGCCTTCCACCAGATGACTTTCGATCATCACGCCCATAATAGCTTTTTCGCCGTTGGCAATCTGCTGGCAGACGTCTGCGCCCACTTCCATCTGTTTTTTGTACTGCTTAGAGGAGTTAGCATGGCTGAAGTCGATCATGATTTGTGCCGGCAGCCCCGCTTTCGCCAGGCCGTCCTTCACCGCCGCCACGTGGGAAGCGCTGTAGTTTGGCTCTTTACCGCCGCGCAGGATGATATGGCAATCGCCATTACCGCTGGTGTTCACGATGGCGGAATGCCCCCACTTGGTCACCGACAGGAAGCAGTGCGGCGCGCCAGCGGCGTTAATCGCATCAATGGCCACTTTAATGGTGCCATCGGTGCCATTTTTAAAACCAACCGGACAAGAAAGACCGGAAGCCAGCTCGCGATGCACCTGAGATTCGGTGGTACGCGCCCCGATGGCGCCCCAGCTCATCAGGTCAGCCAGATACTGCGGGGTGATCATATCCAGGAACTCGCCCGCGGCCGGTAGACCGGTGTCGTTAATGTCCAGCAGCAGCTTACGCGCAATGCGCAGGCCATCGTTGATCTGGAAGCTGTTATCCATATGCGGGTCGTTGATCAGCCCTTTCCAACCCACGGTGGTGCGCGGCTTTTCAAAATAGACGCGCATGACGATTTCCAGCTCGCCCTTCAGCTCTTCACGAATTTTCAGCAGGCGCTGAGCATACTCTTTCGCCGCGACGGGATCGTGGATAGAACACGGACCGATCACCACCAACAGACGATCGTCCGCCCCTTTCAGGATCTGATGGATCGCTTTACGCGCATGAGATACGGTGTTCGCGGCGTTTTCGGTAGCGGGGAATTTCTCAAGGAGTGCGACTGGCGGTAATAACTCGTTGATCTCTTTAATGCGTAAATCGTCGTTCTGATAATTCATGACTGTTCCAGTGTTGCCATACTTATACAATTGAGTGCAATCCCTCCAATCTATATCGCAACTCAAAAAGTGTAAACTGAATTTTACACTTTAGCCGGATAATGACTAAAAAAACCCTACAAAATAGAATTTAATAGCAAATACCCGGCTAACAACCGCAAACAAGCAAGATATAACACCAACAATAAGATGAAAAACGATATAATTCATATTCACCCGGCGGTGAATGTACTATTTTAATCCATCATTCGACGTCATCTATTTCTGTGCGCAAAAAGCAAAGATCTGCAATGATGTCAGATAGTCACATTCAACATACGAAAGGAATAGCGTCATGGCGCACAGGCAGGATTCACATTCTCACGCCACGCAGGATGATAGTAATGCCCGTCGTTTACTGCTGGCGTTCGGCGTTACCGCCGGATTCATGGTCGTGGAAGCGATTGGCGGGTTGATTTCCGGTTCATTGGCGTTATTAGCCGATGCAGGGCACATGCTGACCGACTCCGCCGCCCTGCTGTTTGCCCTGCTGGCAGTCAACTTTGCTCGTCGGCCACCGAGCACACGCCACACCTTCGGTTGGCTGCGTCTCACTACCCTCGCCGCCTTCGTGAACGCCATCGCGCTGCTGTTTATTATTATTTTGATCGTCTGGGAGGCGGTGCAACGTTTCAATCACCCCCAGCCTGTGGCTGGCGTAACCATGATGGTGATTGCCGTCGCCGGGCTGTTGGCAAATGTGCTGGCGTTCTGGATCCTGCATCGTGGTAGCGAGGAAAAAAATCTCAACGTACGTGCCGCCGCGCTGCACGTCATGGGCGATCTCCTCGGCTCGGTTGGCGCGATTATTGCCGCATTGGTGATCATGATCACCGGCTGGACGCCTATCGACCCGATTCTATCAGTGCTGGTGTCCTGCCTGGTGCTGCGCAGCGCATGGTCGCTGCTGAAAGAGAGCGTTAACGAACTGCTGGAAGGTGCACCACAGTCTATTGACGTGGCGGCGTTGAAGCGCAATATGCGTCGCTCACTGCCGGAGGTCCGCGACGTGCACCACGTCCACGTCTGGCTGGTAGGCGAAAAACCGCTAATGACCCTGCATGTGCAGGTTGTCCCACCGCACGACCACGACGCGCTGCTCGACCGTATTCATCACTTCCTCGAGGAGCACTATCAGATTGAGCACGCGACGGTGCAGATGGAGTATCAGCCCTGTAGCGGCCCGGAATGCCACCTTAATGAGGTGCATACCGGACACGGGCATCATCACCATCACTAATGAGATAGCGCGCGAGAGCCGCGCTCACGCGCGCTATTCATCCACATCCGGCTACCGTTAAGAGCGATAAACGTCAGGATCAGGTACTCCAGCGCCATCGCGTACACGCCCTGAAGCGTAAAGATAGCCACGCTGATAACGTTAATAATCACCCACAGCAGCCAGTTTTCGACGTATTTACGGGTCATCAGCACCATGGCGGCAATCGATAACACCATCATCGACGAATCCCAGAATGGAAACGCATCCGGCTGCAGCGTCGGCATTACCACATTCATACCAAGCCCCTGCATGACGTTAACGGCAACCCGTGTCAGCACGGCAAATACCGGGTCGATATAAAAGGTCATCAGCGCAATCGCAACCACGCAGGCCGCCAGCCAGGACAGCGCCTTAGGCAGCGGCAGCCAGCGAATTTGCAGCTCGGCTTCATTCTGGCTGGTTTGCCGCGACCAGGCGTACCAGCCGTAGAGGTTGGCAGCGAAGAAGAAAAGCTGTAACAACAGGCTGGCGTACAGCTGGATCTGGAAAAAGATAATCGCAAACAGCGTGACGTTAATCAGACCAAACAGGTAGTTAACGATCTTCTCAAGGCTGGCCAGCCAGATACAAAGCAGACCGGCAATGGTGCCTACGGCCTCAATCCACGACAGATCGTAACCGCCCGCCCCAAGCGGGATATGCACCAGAATGTTTTGCGTGCTAAAAAAATCCATTTCAACTCCAGCGTGTTAGACAGGTTATCCTCGTAGTGTAGCCGCAAAATCCAACATGCGGTTCAACGGAATGAGCGCGCCCTTGCGAAGTGATTCGTCAACATGAATTTCATGCGCCGCGCCGCCGTTCTCAAGGCTCTCCGCAATGGCCTTCAGGCCGTTCATTGCCATCCACGGGCAGTGGGCGCAGGTACGGCAGGTGGCGCCTTCCCCAGCGGTTGGCGCCTCAAACAGCTCTTTATCCGGCACCGCCTGCTGCATTTTGTAGAATATTCCGCGGTCAGTTGCCACAATGAGCTGCTGGTGCGGCAGATTTTTGGCGGCGTTGATCAGCTGGCTGGTTGAACCTACGGCATCAGCCATATCGACAATCGCCTGCGGCGACTCCGGGTGCACCAGCACCGCCGCCTGCGGATACAGCGCTTTCATGCGGCTCAGCGCCTGCGTTTTGAACTCATCATGGACGATACACGCGCCCTGCCAGCACAGCACATCGGCACCGGTTTGCTTTTGTACGTAGCGGCCCAGGTGACGATCCGGCGCCCAGATAATTTTTTCGCCCAGACTATCAAGGTGTTCAATCAGTTCAACGGCGATGCTGGAGGTGACCACCCAGTCGGCGCGTGCTTTTACCGCGGCGGAGGTATTGGCGTAGACCACAACGGTACGATCCGGATGCGCATCGCAGAAGGCATTGAACTCTTCAATTGGGCAACCGAGATCCAGCGAGCATTCCGCATTGAGCGTCGGCATCAGAATGGTTTTTTCCGGGCTGAGGATTTTCGCCGTCTCGCCCATAAAGCGCACACCGGCCACCAGCAGCGTAGAAGCCGGATGCTTCGCACCAAAGCGCGCCATCTCCAGTGAATCCGAAATACAGCCGCCGGTTTCTTCTGCCAACTGTTGAATTTCCGGATCGGTGTAGTAGTGCGCCACCATGACGGCATTGCGCTCTTTGAGCAACCGCTTGATTTTCTCGCGATAAAATTGCTTTTCATCGTCGTTCAACGGCGTTGGTTTCGGCGGGAACGGGTAAATCGCTGCTTCAGGATCGAACATCACGCTCATCATGCTTCTCGTTTTACTGGCTTAACGAAATACGCGGTTTAAGGTGTAGATTCACCATTACCACGGAAATATGTTTTATATGCTAAACAAGATAGCCGATTGCAAAGGAAATGTCGTGGTGAATTTTTGATAGCCATATAGGCGAGAGGATACAAATGTAAGATAGCAAAAAGGCGCCTTTAGGGCGCCTTTTTACACTGGTGGGTCGTGCAGGATTCGAACCTGCGACCAATTGATTAAAAGTCAACTGCTCTACCAACTGAGCTAACGACCCCTTGGATAAGGGTTACTGCTTTAATCATTCAGGATGGTGGGTCGTGCAGGATTCGAACCTGCGACCAATTGATTAAAAGTCAACTGCTCTACCAACTGAGCTAACGACCCATACGGGTGCCGCCTGAAAGATTTTTACTCGGAACCATCTTTAGATGGTGGGTCGTGCAGGATTCGAACCTGCGACCAATTGATTAAAAGTCAACTGCTCTACCAACTGAGCTAACGACCCGAGTGGTGGGTGATGACGGGATCGAACCGCCGACCCCCTCCTTGTAAGGGAGGTGCTCTCCCAGCTGAGCTAATCACCCGAAACTGCGCTGGATACAAAACTGATACTACTGCCACCGAACCCACCTGATAAAGATGGTGGGTCGTGCAGGATGACTCGCTTCGCTCGCCCTTCGGGCCGTTGCTGAAGCAACGTTATCCTTCACGCTTAACATCGTAGTTCGATGTTAAATTGGTGGGTCGTGCAGGATTCGAACCTGCGACCAATTGATTAAAAGTCAACTGCTCTACCAACTGAGCTAACGACCCGGTGGTGGGTGATGACGGGATCGAACCGCCGACCCCCTCCTTGTAAGGGAGGTGCTCTCCCAGCTGAGCTAATCACCCGATACTACGCTGGATACTACTTTAAGTGGTGGGTCGTGCAGGATTCGAACCTGCGACCAATTGATTAAAAGTCAACTGCTCTACCAACTGAGCTAACGACCCACTTTTTTCGCCACTTTCAGGATGTTTGATATCCCTTGGCAACGGCGGCATATATTACTGAATTCAGAATTCTGCGCAACAAAAATTTCGACAAAGATCACTTAACTGCTTATGTTTCATGCGGCAAGACCAGAAATAACACGATTTCTGGTCTTACTTCACGCATCACAGCCCGCTAAGACGTTTTTGCGCCTGCTTCGCACCGTCGGTACCTGGGTATTTGCTGACAACCTGCTGATAAACCGCTTTCGCTTTTGCGGTATCGCCTTTGTCCTGCATGATCACCCCGACCTTAAACATCGCGTCCGCCGCCTTAGGCGACTTCGGGTAGTTTTTCACCACCGACGCAAAGTAGTACGCCGCATCATCTTTTTTACCCTTGTTGTAATTCAGCTGACCCAGCCAGTAGTTGGCATTGGGCTGATAGGTTGAATCAGGGTATTTTTTGATGAAATTCTGAAACGCCACAATCGCATCATCCTGGCGAGAACTGTCCTTCACCAGCGCGATCGCCGCGTTGTAATCGGTATTCGCATCGCCCGTTTGCGCCGGAACGCCAGACGAAGCGGTATTTCCGCCCGCTGGCGCTGACGTCGCCGCTGCCGCATTGCTTTGGTCACCCGAAGCTGGCTGCGCCGGTGTCGCACCGCTGCCGCCGTTCAGGCTATCAATTTGCAGCATGATCTGCTTTTGACGATCCATCACCTGATTCAGCTGGTACTGACTTTCCTGGATCTGTCCACGGAGGGCATCAATATCAGACTGGTTATCGGAGAGTTGTTGCTGGAGTTGGGTCAAAAGTTGGCTGTGAGCATTGGAAATACGCTCGAGTTGAGTGACGCGGTCTTCGACCGAGCCTGAGCCGACACTACTGATTGGCGCCTGAGCAAAAGCGGCCCAGGGGGCCGCTATGCCAACCAGTAACGACAGACTCATTAAATGATGTCTGAAGTTACTGCTCATGCAATTCTCTTAGTAAACCAGTACGGCACGACGGTTTTTGGAGTAAGCCGCTTCGTCGTGACCCAGTACTGCAGGTTTTTCTTTACCGTAAGAAACGATGGAGATCTGATCAGCAGAAACGCCTTTACCCTGCAGGTACATTTTAACAGCGTTAGCACGACGTTCACCCAGGGAGATGTTGTACTCCGGAGTACCACGTTCGTCCGCGTGACCTTCTACGGTGACTTTGTAAGACGGGTTGCTACGCAGGAAGTTAGCGTGCGCATCCAGCATTGCAGCGAAGTCAGAACGGATATCGTACTTGTCGAGATCGAAGTAAACGATGTTGTTCTGCTGCAGCTGCTGCATCTGAAGACGCGCTTGCTCTTCAGAAGACATATTGCCGCTACCGTTCGCATCCATACCAGTGCCGGCACCGTTCAGCATGCCTTCGCTGCCGTCATTGCTGGCGTTCTTGTTGGAAGAACATGCCGCGATTGCCATTACAGGCAGAGCAATCAACAGCCCTTTCAGCACTTTGTTCAGTTGCATTTCAATGATTCCTTTACTAATCAATTAATTATTATCACAGATACGGCGACCAGGCAGGGAATTTAACCTGTCCATCAGTTGCCGGAAGACGCGCTTTGAAACGCCCATCTGTAGAAACCAAATTCAGCACGGATCCCATCCCCTGAGAAGAGCTGTAGATTACCATAGTGCCGTTAGGTGCCAGACTTGGCGTTTCGTCTAAAAACGTTGATGACAGAACCTGTACACCACCCGCTTCCAGATCTTGCTTAGCAATGTGCTGCTGACCGTTGGCCGAGCTAACCATTACCATAAACTTGCCGTCGCTGCTGACGTCAGCATCCTGGTTCTGCGAACCTTCCCAGGTAATACGCTGCGGAGCACCGCCGTTAACATTCACTTTATACACCTGCGGACGACCGGCCTGGTCAGAGGTGAAGGCCAGGTTCTGGCTGTCCGGGAACCAGGTTGGTTCAGTGTTGTTGCTGCGACCGTTGGTCACCTGACGAATCTGGCCGGAGCCAAGGTCCATCACGTACAGGTTCAGGCTACCGGTTTTCGACAGGGCGAACGCCAGTTTAGAACCGTCCGGCGAGAATGCCGGCGCACCGTTGTGCTGCGGGAACGACGCAATCTGACGCACCGCGCCGTTTGCCAGCGTCTGTACGACCAGCGCTGAACGACCGCTTTCGAAGGTCACATAGGCCAGTTTAGAGCCGTCCGGAGACCATGCCGGAGACATCAGCGGCTGCGGAGAACGGTGGACCACAAACTGGTTGTAGCCATCGTAGTCAGAAACGCGCAGTTCATACGGGAACTGGCCGCCGTTGGTCTGCACCACGTAGGCGATACGGGTACGGAACGCGCCTTTAATGCTGGTCAGTTTCTCAAACACTTCGTCACTGGCAGTATGGCCAGCGTAACGCAGCCACTGCTTGTTCACCTTATAGGTGTTCTGTGCCAGAACGGTACCTGGCGCACCGCCGGTATCAACCAGCTGATAGGAAACGTTATAGCTACCGTCGGCGTTCGGGCTAACCTGACCGACAACCACGGCATCAATACCCAGCGCAGACCATGCGGCCGGCTGAACTTCCTGCGCGCTGCCCGGCTGCTGCGGCAGACGAGAGCGGTCTAATGGGTTGAATTTCCCGCTGTTACGCAGGTCGGCGCCAACAATGCCGCCGATATCTTCAGGCGCGGCACCCGGCCCGGCCCACTGGAACGGAACGACGCCAATCGGACGCGCCGAGTCCACCCCTTGGGTGATCTCGATACGTACTTCTGCGTGCAGCACCGCTGCCCACAGCATCAGAAAACCAAATGCTACTCGTAATGCCTGCTTCATCATTTCTCCCTTATCCAGGCGGAAAGCCCACGATAATTTAGCAGAATGTTAACAAACTAAAATACACAAAACTACCAAAACCCTGCGACGATCCCGCCTTTATTTTTCGCGTACTGCGGCGAAAAATAATCTTTATGGCTTGAAGTCCAGCGGCGCATTTTTAAAGGTCTGCCAGACCGCTTGCGACGGCGGTTTCGGGAACTTGGTCATTCGGTTAGTTGCCGCCAGCATCTGCTGACAGAACGCCGCATCACCACCCTCCTGCTTCACGCTCAGCACCGTACCATCTTCTGCCAGGTTCACGCGCAGCGTACAGGTCTTCCCTTTATAGGTATCCCAGTCGTACAGGTGACCTTTAATCGCCGCCTGAACCTGCGCAATATAGGACGCAATTTCAGCCTGCGATGCCCCACCCTGCCCAGCTTTGTTACCTTTAGCAGGAGAAGAGCCACCGGCGCTACCGCTGGTGCTGCCTTTCGGCGCATTCTTACCTGAGCTTAAGTCGCCTAACAGATCGTCAACGCCAGAAGCGGCGGCTGCTTTTTCCGCGGCGGCCTTTTTGGCAGCGGCGGCTTTTTCCGCAGCAGCTTTCTTGTCTGCTGCCGCTTTAGCCGCTGCTGCTGCCTTATCGGCAGCCGCTTTTTCCGCAGCGGCGGCAGCTTTCTCTGCGGCTGCTTTTTCTGCGGCAGCCTTTTTCGCGGCTTCCGCAGCGGCTTTCTTCTCCGCATCGGCAGCAGCTTTCGCAGCGGCCGCTTCAGCAACTTTCTTCGCATCAGCTGCGGCTTTAGCAGCCTCGGCTTCCGCTTTCTTCTGCGCGTCAGCGGCGGCTTTCTTCGCCGCTTCCGCAGCCGCTTTCGCCTGCGCATCGGCTTTTGCTTTCGCATCCGCAGCGGCTTTCACTGCCGCTTCCGCGGCCGCTTTCGCCTGCGCGTCGGCTTTCGCTTTGGCATCAGCGGCGGCTTTGGCTGCCGCTTCTTCCGCCTGTTTTTGCTGTTCCTGGGCTTGCTTCGCCGCTTCCTGGGCCTGTAAACGCTCTTTTTCCAGCGCTTTTAAACGTTCCTGTTCGGCTGCCTGTTTCTCTCGCAGCTCTTCAGCCTGTTGCTGGGCCTGTTTCTCACGCTGCTCTTGCGCGCGTTTCGAACTGGCCTGCTGCTGCTGTTGACGATTATAGTTGTCGACGACCGCACCCGGATCGACCATGACCGCGTCGATGGACGAACCGCCGCCACCGCCAGCCGCAGCGTCTAAATGCTCATCGAACGAACTCCAGATCAGCGCTGCAAACAAAATCACGTGCAGCACTGCTGAAATAATTATCGCTCGTTTAAGCTTGTCGTTTTGTTCGGTTGCCTTTGACACTCTCGGTTCCCAAAAACTGTTCCCCCGTTACTCTACAACACACGATGTGGGCCGTTGCCGACCCACACCCTGCGCTGGTGCGGCATGTCGGCGATTAAATGGGTTGAGTCATCAACCCGACCGATTTCACCCCGGCGCTGTGTAACAGGTTAAGCGCTTTAATTATTTCATCGTAAGGCACGTCTTTCGCGCCCCCAATTAAGAAGACCGTCTTCGGATTCGCCTGCAAACGACGCTGCGCTTCCGCGACCACCTGTTCAGGCGGCAGCTGCGGCATCTTCTCCGGGCCAACGTTCACGCTGTATTGCCCCACGCCGGACACTTCAACAATGACCGGGGGTTCATCATTACTGCTGACAGCCTGTGATTCGGTGGCATCAGGAAGATCCACTTCCACGCTCTGCGTAATGATCGGCGCTGTCGCCATAAAGATCAGCAGCAGCACCAACAACACATCCAGCAGCGGAACGATGTTAATTTCGGACTTCAGTTCGCGACGCCCGCGTCCACGTGCTCTGGCCATGGCTTACCCCTTGTTGCTCTCGCTGGCGGTACTGGCGGTAAAAGCCTGACGGTGCAGAATCGCGGTGAACTCTTCCATAAAGTTGTCGTAGTTCAGTTCCAGTTTGTTCACGCGCTGGTTCAAGCGGTTGTACGCCATAACCGCCGGAATAGCGGCGAACAGACCGATTGCGGTGGCGATCAGCGCTTCGGCGATACCTGGAGCAACCATCTGCAGCGTGGCCTGTTTTACCGCGCCCAGCGCGATAAAGGCGTGCATGATCCCCCAAACGGTACCGAACAGACCGATATACGGGCTGATGGAGCCGACGGTGCCAAGGAACGGAATATGCGTTTCCAGCGTTTCCAGCTCGCGGTTCATGGAAATACGCATCGCACGCGATGCCCCTTCCACAATCGCTTCCGGCGCATGACTGTTCGCGCGATGCAAGCGGGCAAACTCTTTAAAACCGCTGTAGAAGATCTGCTCGGATCCCGCCAGATTTTCACGACGCCCCTGGCTCTCCTGATACAGGCGAGACAGCTCGATGCCGGACCAGAACTTATCTTCAAACGCTTCTGCCTCGCGGCTTGCCGCGTTAAGGATGCGCGTTCTCTGGATAATGATGGCCCAGGAGGCGATTGAAAAACCAATCAAAATCAACATGATAAGTTTAACCAGAAGGCTAGCCTTCAGGAACAAATCAAGGATGTTCATGTCAGTCACTGCTTAAACTCCGCGACAATAGACTTGGGAAGCGCACGAGGCTTCATGATGAGTGGATCAACACAGACAATCAGGACTTCTGCTTCGTTCAGAACCTTATTCTCAGCGTTGACTATTCGCTGCGTAAACACCATTGAGGTACCACGCATTGATGTAATTTCTGTCTGGACTTCGAGCATATCGTCGAGTCGGGCAGCCGCAAAATACTCCAGCGTCATTTTACGCACGACAAAGGCCACGCGTTCAGCCAACAGCACCTGCTGACTGAAGTGATGGTGACGCAGCATCTCAGTGCGTGCTCTTTCATAGAAAGCGACATAGCTGGCGTGATAAACCACACCACCGGCGTCGGTATCTTCATAGTAGACACGAACCGGCCATCGAAACAGCGTTGTATTCACTTTACGTCCCAGTAATGCAAAAAATTTTTTGGGTTTTTGAACTTCGCTACTATACGCGCGGGAATGATGGTTTGGAATGGGGAGAAGTAAACGGAGAGTAAATTTTTATGGGCTCGTGCAAGCCCATTGTCTTCGGATGAAAATTTTCAGCGGTAAAAGAAGAAAATCAGCCCTGCAAATAACACCAGATCGGCGATAAGCGGACAAAAAATCCCCTGCCAGTGAATCGACCGCAGGCGGAAGCCCACCCCGTGAATCACGCCCGCGCACACGGACCACATCAGCAGAAACCCATGCCAGATTTCCAGCTCGCTGGTCTTCGCCGCAAAACGCGACGGATCCCAGAAAATGCAGCCTGCCAGCAGCAGGGCCATAACAAGGGAAAGCGCCCGCAGGGGGCGCTTGTCCATTATCGCGTACAACATTGCGATAACATTTTTCATCAGTGCTTTTCTTCACCCGCGTTGGTCGCTTCGACGTGCTCTAACGCCAGCGCGGTGATCACGCCGAATGCACAGGCAAGAAGCGTTCCCAAAATCCATGCGAAATACCACATATTCAGCTCCTTACTTAGTACAGAGAGTGGGTGTTACGTTCGATGTCTTCTTTAGTAATGCGACCGAACATTTTCCAGTAACACCAGGTGGTGTAGGCCAGAATAATCGGTACGAAGACAATCGCAACATAGGTCATCAGGTTCAGCGTCAACTGGCTGGAAGTCGCGTCCCACATGGTCAGGCTCGCGTTCATCATTGTGCTGGAAGGCATAATGAACGGGAACATAGCAATACCCGCGGTCAGGATGATGCACGCCAGCGTCAGTGAGGAGAACAGGAACGCCCATGCCCCTTTGTCCGCTTTGGTGCTAACAATCGTCAGCAGCGGCAGCACTACGCCCAGAGCAGGAATGGCCCACAGCGCCGGCATGTTGTTGAAGTTCACCATCCATGCACCGGCTTCACGCGCCACTTCTTTGGTCAGCGGGTTAGACGGGCCGGTATGATCCAGCACCGATTTCACCACATAACCATCAATGCCGTAGTAAACCCACACGCCTGCCAGTGCAAAGCAGACCAACGTGACCAGCGCTGCCACCATTGAGACGGAGCGGGTACGAAGGTGCAGTTCGCCCACGGTACGCATTTGCAGATAGGTTGCACCTTGCGTCAGGATCATCCCCACGCTGACGATACCTGCCAGCAGACCAAACGGGTTCAGCAGCTGGAAGAAGTTGCCGGTGTAGTACAGACGCAGGTACTCATCAATGTGGAACGGTACGCCCTGCAGCAGGTTACCAAACGCCACGCCAATCACCAGCGGCGGCACGAAGCTGCCGACAAAGATGCCCCAGTCCCACATGTTGCGCCAGCGGGTATCTTCAATCTTCGAACGGTAGTCAAAGCCAACCGGACGGAAGAACAAAGAGGCCAACACCAGAATCATCGCAACGTAGAAACCGGAGAACGCAGCCGCATACACCATCGGCCAGGCGGCGAACAGCGCGCCACCCGCGGTGATGAGCCACACCTGGTTTCCGTCCCAGTGCGGGGCAATGGCGTTAATCATGATTCGACGCTCGGTGTCGTTACGACCGAGGAAGCGGGTGAGCATGCCCACCCCCATATCGAAACCATCGGCGACGGCAAAACCAATCAGCAGAATGCCAATCAGTAGCCACCAGATAAAACGCAATACTTCATAATCGATCATTTGACGACTCCTGTCTTAGCGTGCCGACTGAATAGCCGCAGAGGACTGTTCAAAGTGATAGCGACCGGTTTTCAGGCTGCTTGGTCCTTTACGGGCAAATTTGAACATCAGGAACAGTTCAGCCACCAGGAACAGCGTATACAAACCACAGATCAGCACCATCGAGAAGATCAGGTCGCCAGCAGTCAGCGACGAGTTGGCAACCGCCGTTGGCAATACTTCACCGATTGCCCACGGCTGACGGCCATATTCGGCAACAAACCAGCCCGCTTCAACGGCAATCCATGGCAGAGGCAAGCCGTAGAACGCCGCGCGCAGCAGCCATTTTTTCTCGCCGATACGGTTACGAATCACCGTCCAGAAGGAAGCGCCGATAATCAACAGCATCAGCACACCGCACGCCACCATGATACGGAAGGCGAAGTACAGCGGCGCAACGCGTGGAATAGAGTCTTTCGTCGCTTTCTGAATCTGCTCTTCCGTCGCATCAGCCACGTTCGGCGTATAGCGTTTCAGCAGCAGGCCATAACCCAGATCTTTTTTCACGTCGTTGAATTGCGCGCGTACCGCCGGATCGGTTGCGCCAGAGCGCAGTTGTTCAAGCAGGGAGTACGCTTTCATCCCGTTACGGATACGCTCTTCGTGCTGCACCAGCAGATCTTTCAGGCCGGTAACCTGCTTGTCGACGGAACGTGTCGCGATGATGCCCAGCGCATAAGGAATTTGAATGGAGAAATGGTTCTCCTGCGCATCCTGGTCCGGAATACCAAACAGCGTAAAGGCAGCAGGTGCCGGCTGGGTTTCCCACTCGGCTTCAATCGCGGCGAGTTTGGTTTTCTGTACGTCGCCCATTTCGTAGCCGGATTCATCACCCAGTACGATAACGGAGAGGATGGCGGCCATACCAAAGCTGGCGGCAATCGCAAAGGAGCGTTTTGCAAAGGCGAAGTCACGGCCTTTGAGCATGTACCAGGAGCTGATGGCAAGGATAAACATCGCGCCGGTGACGTAGCCAGACGCCACGGTGTGAACGAATTTCACCTGTGCGACCGGGTTCAGGACCAGCTCGGAGAAGCTGACCATTTCCATGCGCATGGTTTCGAAGTTGAAGTCCGAAGCAATCGGGTTCTGCATCCAGCCGTTGGCGACCAGAATCCACAGCGCGGAGAGGTTGGAGCCAAGCGCCACCAGCCAGGTGACGGCCATGTGCTGAACTTTACCCAGACGATCCCAACCGAAGAAGAACAGACCTACAAAGGTAGATTCGAGGAAGAAGGCCATCAGACCTTCGATGGCCAGCGGCGCACCGAAGATATCGCCCACGTAGTGGGAGTAATAAGACCAGTTGGTCCCGAACTGGAACTCCATGGTCAGACCGGTAGCCACACCCAGCGCAAAGTTGATACCAAACAACTTGCCCCAGAACTTGGTCATATCTTTATAAATCTGTTTGCCGGAAAGGACGTAGACCGTTTCCATGATTGCCAGCAGGAACGCCATACCCAGCGTCAGCGGTACAAACAGGAAGTGGTACATCGCGGTCAAGGCAAACTGTAAGCGCGACAGTTCGACTATATCTAACATCATGACTCCTTGCTCATCGCATGAAGACTCCGAGATTGAACCCGTTACCCGGGATTCAAACACATGCCCCAATACAAATTTATTTGTTACCCGCCAGGTTGCGATTTCATCCTTAGAGGAAATCATCATCAGCAAAGGTTACAAATACGTTAATAAAAAACCCAAATTGATCCCTCGAATATATTACGCCGTAATAACCCTACAATAAACAGGTTTTTGCTGAACTGTCTTTACGTTTTACGGCGTTGATCAATATATAGCGGAAGGGGTACTTTTCATCCAGTTTGATGCCGAGCAATTAAACGCTTTTTTGCCAATATTTCCAAGCTCTGAGCATTGATATAAATCAATATTTACGCTCAATGTTGAATATATGTTTCCACAATTAAACCATGTAGATTGAATGTTAAATTAATGTTTGATTAATGAGCTCTGTGGTTAGCCAAAAGATTTATATGAGAATTATAGG
>NZ_JANEWH010000054.1:0-31575 GCF_028069715.1 Kluyvera sp. Awk 3
GTCTGTTATTTCGTTCAGGCGAGGGCGTTTTCTTCCAGTTGACGCATAAACTGACGAACCCAATCCATGCGCGTCTTACGCTCGCCGAGCTCCTGGAAGAATTTCAACCGTGTCGGACCGTCGAGGCGGAAGTGCTGCGGCTGTTTTTGCAGCAGGCCAATCAGCCACGTTGGGTTGACGTGATTCTTCTCGGCAAATTCAATCACGCCGCCTTTCTCGTTGCCTTCCAGCTTACGGATCCCCAGCTTTTGCGCCTGCTGACGCAGACGGGCGATATCCAGCAGATTACGTGCTGCATCCGGTAGCAGGCCGAAGCGATCGATCAGCTCAACTTTGATCTCTTCCAACTCGTTTTCGTTCTTCGCGCTGGCAATACGCTTGTAGAAGGAGAGGCGCGTGTTAACGTCCGGGATAAAATCATCCGGCAACAGCGACGGCATACGCAGCTCAACTTCGGTTTGCTGGCTGGTTAAATCCTCCAGCGACGGTTCGCGACCCTCTTTTAGCGCATCGACGGCGTTTTCCAGCATCTCCATGTACAGCGAGAAGCCGATGGATTCCATCTGCCCGCTTTGCCCTTCGCCCAGCAGTTCGCCCGCACCGCGAATTTCGAGGTCGTGGGTGGCCAGCGCAAAACCTGCGCCCAAATCTTCCAGCGAGGCGATGGCTTCCAGACGTTTCTGGGCGTCCGGGGTCATGGCTTTAGGATGCGGCGTCAGCAGCCAGGCATAGGCCTGGTGGTGCGAACGCCCCACGCGGCCGCGCAGCTGATGCAGCTGCGCCAGACCAAAGTGGTCGGCGCGCTCGATGATGATGGTATTGGCGGTCGGAATGTCGATACCGGTCTCGATGATGGTGGTACACACCAGCACGTTGAAGCGCTGGTGGTGGAAATCGTTCATCACCCGTTCCAGCTCGCGCTCGCGCATCTGGCCGTGACCGATGGCGATACGCGCTTCCGGCACCAGTTCCGCCAGTCTATCGGCGGCTTTCTGAATATTCTCGACATCGTTGTACAGGTAGTACACCTGGCCGCCGCGCAGCGTTTCACGCAGGATCGCTTCGCGCACCACCAGACTATCGTACTCACGCACAAAGGTTTTGACCGCCAGACGGCGGGCAGGTGGGGTAGCGATAATCGACAGATCGCGCATACCGCTCATCGCCATGTTCAGGGTTCGCGGAATAGGCGTGGCGGTGAGCGTCAGAATGTCGACGTCGGCGCGCATCGCTTTAATGCGCTCTTTGTGGCGCACGCCGAAGCGATGCTCTTCATCGACGATCAGCAGCCCCAGATCGCGCAGCTTCACGTCGCTTTGCAGCAGCTTGTGGGTACCGATCAGAATATCGATTTTGCCCTCGGCGGCTTCCGCCAGGATCTGCGTCTGCTCTTTGGCGCTGCGGAAGCGGGAAAGCATCTCAATACGCACTGGCCAGTTGGCGAAACGGTCGCGGAAGTTATCATAGTGCTGCTGCGCCAGCAGGGTCGTCGGCACCAGCACCGCAACCTGCTTATGGTTCTCAACCGCGAGGAAGGCGGCGCGCATCGCGACCTCGGTTTTACCAAAGCCAACGTCGCCGCATACCAGACGATCCATCGCCAGCGGCTGGCACATGTCGCTGAGCACCGCGTTGATTGCCTGGGCCTGATCCGGCGTGGTTTCAAACGGGAAGCTGTCGCAGAACAGCTGATACTGTTCACGATCGTGCTTGAAGGCAAAGCCCTCTTTCGCTGCCCGCTGGGCGTAGATATCCAGCAGCTCCGCGGCCACATCGCGCACTTTTTCCGCCGCTTTTTGTCGCGCGCGGCTCCAGGCATCGCCGCCCAGTTTGTGCAGCGGCGCGTTCTCTTCCGCGCCGCCGGCGTAGCGGCTAATCAGGTGCAATGAGGAGACCGGTACGTACAGCTTGGCGTCGTTGGCGTAGGTGAGGATCAGATACTCGGCGGTAATACCGCCTGCTTCCAGGGTCGTCATGCCGCCGTAGCGTCCTACGCCGTGCTCGAGATGCACCACCGGCTGGCCGATGTGCAACTCCGCCAGGTTACGAATCAGGGTATCCGGGTTAATGGTCCGACGGGCATCCTGACGGCGACGCGCCACGCGCTCACCCAGCAGATCGCTTTCGCAAATCAGCGCCAGGTTATGTTGCGTATCGATAAAGCCGTGCTCGGCGGCGCCGATCATCAGATAGTGACCTTTACCGCTTGCTTCATCGAGCCGCTGAATCCGTTTTGGCGACAGCTTGATCCGCGCCAACAGTTCGCCTAACGCTTCGCGGCGGCCCTCGCTCTCTACCGAGAAGACCACCGGCCCGCTAAAGGACTCGATAAACTTACGCAGGTTATCCAGCGGCGATTTATTTTGCGCCTGGACGGAAAGGTCCGGCAGCGGCTGGAAGCCGAGGTTGGTATTCGCTGCTTTGTCTGCCAGATGCTCGGTTTTAAGCTGGATACGCGGCCATTTTTTCAGCTCGCTGTTCAGCTCTTCGGTACGCAGCCACAGCTGGGCGGGCGGCAGCAGCGGACGCATCGGATCCACGCCGCGGTTTTCAAAACGTGCCTGTGCATCAGCCTGGAAACGGTTGGCGCTGGCCTCGACGTCGCCGGTATTCACCAGCAGAGTGTTGGCCGGGAAATAGCTGAACAGCGCGGGCAGCGGCTCGCTGAAGAACAGCGGCTGCCAGTATTCGATCCCGGCAGGCAGCGTGCCTTTACTGACCTGCTGGTAGATATGCTCGGCGTCACGTTTGACCTCAAACTTATCGCGCCATTGGCTGCGGAACAGTTCGATAGCGGTTTTATCGGTCGGGAATTCGTGCGCGGGCAGCAGGTTAATGGCTTCCACCTCTTCCAGCGTACGCTGGCTGTCGACGTCAAACACGCGCAGGCTGTCGATTTCATCGTCGAAGAAGTCAAGGCGATAGGGCTGCTCGCTGCCCATCGGATAGAGATCCAGCAGCGCGCCGCGGGTGGCGTATTCACCGTGCTCCATCACCTGATCGACATGACGATAACCCGCGCTGTCGAGCTGGCTGCGCAGGGCGTCGCGCGACAGGCGCTGGCCTTTTTTCATCACCAGCGCGTGGCCGTGCAGGAAACTGTGCGGGCAGACGCGCTGCATCAGCGTGCTAACCGGCACGATCAATACGCCGCGCTGCATGGTGGGTAACTGGTAGAGCGTCGACAGGCGCGAGGAGATAATATCCTGATGCGGCGAGAAGCTGTCATAGGGCAGCGTCTCCCAGTCGGCGAGGTTCATCACCAGGCTGTCGGTAAACTGAGCAATTTCATCGTGCAGGCGCAGGGCGTTCTGCATATCCGGGGCGATTAACACCACCGGCCCCGCATGACGCTCGGCGATATCCGCCACCAATGTCGCGCAGGCCGCGCCGGTCAGTTCGCCAAGCAGGCGCTGGTCGCCGGGTTTTGTCGGTAGGGCATAACGGGCAAGTTCAGGCATAGTCAGCGCACGTTCTCCAGAAGGCCGTATTTCCACGGTAATAATATAAATTTGCTGTACTTATTATCCGTGATGGTGGCCGGAGTGCAACCGCTGAAAATGCGGGGATGGCGCGTTTCAGATCATTTGCCGCTTCTGCTGGCTGAGCTTGCGGTACTGCTGTGGCGACATGCCGACCAATTTGCTGAAGGTGCTGTAAAAACGGCTGCTGGAGCGAAAACCCGCGGTCATGGCAACGTCAATGATGGTTTTATCCGTATCGCTCAACAGCGCGCGGACGTGGTTGATGCGCATCGCCGTAATGTACTGCTTTAAGGTGAGCTGCATGACGCGCTGGAAAATGCCCATCGCGTAGTTGGCATTCAGCTTCACATGTTCCGCGACGTCATTGATGGTTAACGCCTGATCATAGTTATCGGCAATAAACCCAAGCATCTGGCTGACGTAAAACTGCGCGTGGCGCGAGACGCTGTTTTTGTGCGTGCGTGAGGTCTTATTCAGCAGGATAGGCTGCCAGCCGGAGAGGCTAAAACGCTTAAGCATCAGGGCTATTTCATCGATGGCCAACTGACGAATCTGTTCATTCGGGCTGGCAAGCTCCTGCTGCCAGCGGGTCACTTCAAAGGCGCTCAGCTGCTGAGTGGCGAGCGACTTTATCACCATGCCATGGGTGACGTAGTTGACCAGTTCGCGGTCCAGCGGCCAGGAGAGGAACAAATGCATAGGGAGGCTGAAAATAGCCATCTGCTGACAATGTCCCGGACGGGTGAGCTGGTGCGGCGTACAGGCCCAGAAGAGGGTGATATGCCCTTGTTTTATCTGCACGACTTCATTGTTGATCAGGTATTCGACGTCACCATCAAATGGCACGTTCACCTCGACCTGTCCGTGCCAGTGGCTGGCGGGCATGGCGTGCGGTGGACGGAGTTCAACATCAAGACGCTGGTATTCCGAATAGAGTGAGAGTGGGCTACGGGTCTGTTTTTCATCGCCATTGCACATGTGCGGGTCGGGCGGAAGAAGAGAGATTGGCTCGTTGCTCATGGCGGCTCCATTTCCTGATTTATCAGAATGACGTCAGAGCGGGGAGTTAACAACCGGGAAGTCGGCTGCAAAACCCATCGCTTAGTCTAATAGTAACCGCTAATTCAGGCCGTATACTCTGCTTTTGCGCTCATTTATTCCCAAAAGCTCAGATCACCCGCTGCCCGATCGCCGATCTGAGTTTATGGGAATGCTCATCGCGGAAGGTGGAAGTTTTCCCGAGTACCGCATGCCACCATGTTCTTGTCCACTTATTGTTCTGGAGAGTCATGATGACAGCACCCAAAATTACTTTTATCGGCGCCGGGTCGACGATTTTTGTCAAAAATATCCTCGGCGATGTTTTTCATCGTGAAGCATTGAAGTCCGCGCATATTGCCCTGATGGATATCGATGCCACGCGGCTGGAAGAGTCGCACATTGTGGTGCGCAAGCTGATGGATTCGGCCGGAGCATCTGGCCATATTACCTGTCATACCGACCAGCGCGCGGCATTGCAGGGCGCGGACTTTGTGGTCGTCGCCTTCCAGATTGGCGGCTATGAACCCTGTACCGTGACCGACTTCGAGGTGTGTAAACGCCACGGGCTGGAACAAACCATCGCCGATACGCTTGGGCCTGGCGGCATTATGCGCGCGCTGCGGACCATCCCGCATCTCTGGCAAATTTGTGAGGATATGAGTGAGCTGTGCCCGAATGCCACCATGCTTAACTACGTTAACCCGATGGCGATGAACACCTGGGCAATGTACGCTCGCTACCCGCACATCAAACAGGTGGGGCTGTGTCATTCGGTACAAGGAACGGCGGAAGAGCTGGCTCGCGATCTCGGTATTGATCCCGCTTCGTTGCGTTATCGCTGCGCCGGTATTAACCACATGGCGTTCTATCTTGAACTGGAACGCAAAAACGCCGACGGCGAGTACGTCAATCTATACCCGGAACTGCTGGCTGCCTATGCCGCAGGCGAAGCCCCGAAGCCAAATATTCATGGCAATACGCGCTGCCAGAACGTTGTGCGCTATGAAATGTTCAAAAAGCTGGGCTACTTCGTCACCGAATCGTCCGAGCATTTCGCTGAATATACACCGTGGTTTATTAAGCCCGGACGCGAAGATCTGATCGAACGCTACAAGGTACCGCTGGACGAATACCCGAAACGTTGCGTTGAACAGTTGGCAAACTGGCATAAGGAGCTGGAAGAGTACAAAACCGCTGAACGTATTGATATTAAACCGTCGAGAGAGTACGCCAGCACCATCATGAACGCCCTGTGGACCGGCGAGCCGAGCGTTATTTATGGCAACGTACGTAACGACGGTCTGATTGATAACCTGCCGCAGGGCAGCTGCGTGGAGGTTGCTTGCCTGGTCGATGCGAACGGTATTCAGCCGACAAAAGTGGGGTCGATTCCCGCGCACCTTGCGGCGATGATGCAGACCAATATTAACGTGCAGACGCTGCTGACGGAGGCCATTCTGACGGAAAATCGCGATCGTGTTTATCACGCGGCGATGATGGATCCGCATACCGCAGCCGTACTGGGCATCGACGAAATCTATGCGCTGGTGGATGACCTGATTACCGCCCACGGCGACTGGTTGCCAGCCTGGTTGCACCGCTAAAAAAAATGACGGCGCCGGGCAAAGTATCCGGCGCTTTACCTCTCGCTAATAACAGAAGGCGGGCACTGGTAACAGTGACCCGGTACCCTATGAGCATCTCTCTGACAACAAAACTCAGTTACGGATTCGGTGCGTTTGGTAAAGATTTCGCCATCGGCATTGTTTATATGTATCTGATGTATTACTACACCGACGTCGTCGGGCTGTCGGTTGGCCTGGTGGGCACGCTGTTCCTTGTGGCGCGTATCTGGGATGCGATTAACGACCCCATCATGGGATGGATAGTGAACGCCACGCGAACGCGATGGGGCAAATTCAAACCGTGGATCCTTATCGGTACGCTTGCGAACTCGCTGATTCTATTTTTACTGTTCAGCGCTCATCTGTTTGAAGGCACCGCGCAGGTCGTTTTTGTCTGCGTCACCTATATCCTGTGGGGAATGACCTACACCATTATGGATATTCCTTTCTGGTCGCTGGTGCCGACGATTACCCTTGATAAGCGCGAACGCGAACAACTGGTTCCGTATCCGCGTTTCTTCGCCAGCCTGGCCGGATTTGTCACGGCAGGCATTACGCTACCGTTTGTGGACGCCGTCGGCGGCGCGGATCGTGGGTTTGGTTTCCAGATGTTTACGCTGGTGCTGATTGCTTTCTTTATCGTCTCGACCGTTGTCACGCTGCGCAACGTGCACGAAGTTTTCTCCTCCGACAGCGACGCGGCTTCCGATAGTGCTCGTCTGACGTTAAAAGGGATTGTGGCGCTGATTTATAAAAACGATCAGCTCTCCTGCCTGTTGGGGATGGCGCTGGCTTACAACATTGCCTCTAACATCATTACTGGCTTTGCGATTTACTACTTCACCTACGTGATTGGCGATGCGGCACTGTTCCCGTACTACCTTTCCTACGCGGGCGCGGCGAATTTACTCACTCTAATTCTCTTCCCGAGGCTGGTGAACGCGCTGTCGAGACGCGTACTGTGGGCCGGGGCGTCAATTCTGCCGGTGATCAGCTGCATCGGGCTGTTTGCGATGGCGCTGGCGGGATATCACAACGCGCCGCTGATTATCGTGGCCGGAGTGTTCCTTAACGTGGGAACCGCGCTGTTCTGGGTTCTGCAGGTCATCATGGTGGCGGATACCGTCGACTATGGCGAGTACAAGCTCAACGTTCGCTGCGAAAGTATTGCTTACTCGGTGCAGACGATGGTGGTGAAGGGCGGTTCGGCATTTGCGGCTTTCTTTATCGCCGTGGTGTTGGGCATCATCGGCTATACCCCAAATGTGGTGCAGTCGGCGCAAACCATTCAGGGCATGCAGTTCATTATGATTGCGTTACCGGCACTGTTTTTCATCATGACGCTGGTGCTGTATTTCCGTTATTACCGCCTGAATGGCGATGCCTTGCGGAAAATTCAGATTCACCTGTTGGATAAGTATCGCAAAACGCCATCGCCTGCCGTGGCGCTGGACAATCCAGCCCCAGTGGCGAGCGTTGTACGGGATGTGAAGGCGTAATCATGGAATGGACATCATGGATTGGCTATCTGGCAGCCTGTCTCACCACGCTCTCTTTTTTGCCGCAGGCCATTAAGGTTATTGTCACTCGCAACACCCAGGGCATTTCGGGTCTGATGTACGTGATGTTTGTCTGCGGGCTGGTGATGTGGCTGGTTTACGGTTTGATGATTGAAGACAAGGCCGTGAGTATGGCGAATTTTCTGACGCTGGTGTTTGCGATGCCGATCCTTGTCATTAAGCTGCGTCGAGGGTAGGGAAACCGGCCTGCAGGAGCCATCCTGTAGGCCGGATCGGCATTGGTGTCATCTGCCCGCGTTTAACTGACGGTTATGCCAGCGAGCAAGCAGCAGCACCGTGGTCAGCGCGCCCAGCAGGGCGCAGAACATATCCGATTGCGTATCCCACGGGTCCCCCTGAGTGCCGAGGAAATCATCCGCGCCTTGCCCCATCGCCAGGGCGGCCCACCATTCAATCAGCTCGTAGGTGGCGCTAATGGCCAGCGCCACGCAGCACACCAGAAATGCCAGCATTTTAGGACCTTTGACGATACTCCCGCGCAGCAGAATTTCGCGTGCCGCCAGCGCAGGTACCAGGCCCTGGAAAAAGTGGCCGAGCTTGTCATAAGGGTTGCGGCTCAGGTTAAACCATTGCTGGACATCAAAGCCGATGGGCACCTTCGCGTAGGTATACTGACCGCCGACCATCAAAATAATGGCGTGACAGAAAATCAGCGCGTAAAGCAGCGGGGTAAGTGGATAACGGTGGGCGGTGAAAAGCAGCAACGGGACGATGATAATCACCGGCGTGACCTCCATCAGCCAGGTCACTTTTTCAGCGGCGTTAACGCCGGTGTAAACCAGAAAGAGGGCTAGCAGCAGCGCCCCCGTGCGCAATATCAGAGGGTTAACGGTGCGGTTCATCAGGCTTTCGCAAAGAGTTATGGAAAACATCACTATTGACCGTGTCGCTGAAAATTTCAACATTCGTATTCCCTTGTGATGAATTGTCAGCCTTGCGCTTACGGTTCAGTCATTTACCCATCCTGCTTTCGCTTATATACTCGTGCTTCTGCTATCAGCAACCAGACGGATTACATGTATCAACCTGTCGCACTATTTATCGGCCTGCGCTACATGCGTGGGCGAGCAGCGGACCGCTTCGGTCGCTTTGTTTCCTGGCTGTCGACAATCGGCATTACGCTTGGCGTGATGGCGCTGGTCACCGTCCTTTCGGTGATGAACGGCTTTGAACGCGAGCTGCAAAACAACATTCTGGGGCTGATGCCGCAGGCCATTCTGAGCGCTGAACAGGGTTCCCTGAATCCGCAAAAAATCCCGGAAGCGAGCGTGAAGCTCCAGGGCGTGACCCGTATTGCACCGCTCACCACCGGCGATGTGGTGCTGCAAAGCGCGCGTAGCGTCTCGGTGGGCGTCATGCTGGGTATTGACCCGGCGCAAAAAGATCCGCTGACGCCGTATCTGGTGAACGTCAAGCAAACCGATCTCACCGCCGGGAAATACAACGTGATTCTTGGCGAACAACTGGCAGGCCAGTTAGGCGTCAATCGCGGCGATCAAATCCGCGTGATGGTACCGTCTGCCAGCCAGTTCACCCCGATGGGGCGTCTGCCGAGCCAGCGCTTGTTCACGGTGATTGGCACCTTCGCCGCCAACAGCGAAGTCGATGGCTATCAGATGCTGGTCAATATTCAGGATGCCTCGCGTCTGATGCTCTATCCGCAGGGCAACATTACCGGCTGGCGTCTGTGGCTGGATAAACCGCTGCAGGTCGACACCCTCAGCCAGCAAACGCTGCCGGAAGGCACCAAATGGCAGGACTGGCGCGAGCGTAAAGGCGAGCTATTCCAGGCCGTGCGCATGGAAAAAAACATGATGGGGCTGCTGTTGAGCCTGATCGTCGCGGTCGCCGCGTTTAACATCATCACCTCGCTGGGACTGATGGTGATGGAGAAGCAGGGCGAAGTGGCGATTCTGCAAACGCAGGGGCTGACGCCGCGGCAAATCCTCACCGTCTTTATGGTGCAGGGGGCCAGTGCGGGCATCATCGGCGCGGTGCTTGGCGCGCTGCTGGGCGTGCTGCTCGCCAGCCAGCTCAATAATTTAATGCCGATTATCGGCGCGTTCCTCGACGGTGCGGCGTTGCCGGTTGCCATCGAGCCGCTGCAGGTTATCGTGATTGCGCTGGTGGCGATGGCCCTGGCGCTGCTGTCAACGCTGTACCCTTCCTGGCGCGCTGCCGCCACCCAACCCGCTGAGGCTTTACGTTATGAATAAGATCCTGTTGCAATGCGACAACCTGTGCAAACGCTATCAGGAAGGCTCGGTGCAGACTGACGTGCTGCACAACGTTAGCTTCAGCGTGGGCGAGGGTGAAATGATGGCTATCGTCGGTACCTCGGGTTCCGGGAAAAGTACGCTGCTGCATTTGCTGGGCGGGCTGGATACGCCAACCAGTGGCGACGTGATTTTCAGCGGCCAGCCGATGAGCAAACTCTCTTCGGCGGCGAAGGCCGAGCTGCGTAATCAGAAACTCGGATTTATCTACCAGTTCCACCACCTGCTGCCGGACTTTACCGCGCTGGAAAACGTGGCGATGCCGCTGCTGATTGGCAAAAAGAAAGCCGCTGAGATCAACTCGCGCGCGCTGGAGATGCTGAAAGCGGTCGGGCTGGCCCACCGTGCGAATCACCGTCCGTCGGAGCTGTCCGGCGGCGAACGCCAGCGCGTGGCGATTGCCCGTGCGCTGGTCAATAACCCGCGCCTGGTGCTGGCGGATGAACCCACCGGTAACCTCGATGCCAAAAACGCCGACAGCATTTTTAAACTGCTGGGCGAGCTGAACCAGTCGCAGGGAACGGCCTTCCTGGTGGTGACCCACGACCTGCAGCTGGCGAAACGCATGGGGCGTCAGCTGGAGATGCGCGACGGTCACCTGAGCGACCAACTGACCCTGATGGGAGCGCATTAATGGCTCCTTCGCTGTCGTTACTGATTGGCCTGCGCTTTAGCCGCGGGCGTCGGCGCAGCGGCATGGTGTCGCTGATTTCCGTTATCTCCACCGTGGGGATTGCGCTGGGCGTGGCGGTGCTGATCGTCGGCCTGAGCGCGATGAACGGCTTCGAGCGCGAGCTGAACAACCGCATTCTTGCGGTGGTGCCGCACGGCGAAATCGAAGCGGTCAACCCGCCGTGGAACCACTGGCAAAACGTACTGCCGAAAGTTGAAGCCGTGAAAGGCATTGAGGCCGCGGCGCCGTACATCAACTTTACCGGCCTGGTGGAGAGCGGTAGCAACCTGCGCGCCATTCAGGTCAAAGGCGTCGATCCGCAGCAAGAGAGTAAACTGAGCGCTCTGCCGCGCTTTGTTCAGGCGAATGCCTGGGCGAATTTTAAGGCCGGAGAGCAGCAAATTATCCTTGGCAAAGGCGTCGCCGATGCGCTGAAGGTGAAAGCCGGAGACTGGGTGTCGATCATGATCCCCAACTCGAACCCCGAGCATAAGCTGCTGCAACCGAAACGCGTGCGCCTGCACGTCATCGGTATTCTCCAGTTGAGCGGTCAGCTTGACCACAGCTTCGCCATGATTCCGATGCAGGATGCCCAGCAGTATCTGGATATGGGAGAAAGCATCACCGGTATCGCCATTAAAGTGAACGACGTGTTCAACGCCAACAAACTGGTGCGCGACGCGGGCGAGGTCACCAATAACTACGTCTATATCAAGAGCTGGATTGGCACCTACGGCTATATGTATCGCGACATTCAGATGATCCGCGCGATTATGTATCTGGCGATGGTGCTGGTGATCGGCGTGGCCTGTTTTAACATCGTGTCGACGTTAGTGATGGCGGTGAAAGATAAAAGTAGCGATATTGCGGTCCTGCGCACATTGGGCGCCAAAGACGGGCTGATTCGCGCAATTTTCGTGTGGTATGGTTTATTGGCTGGCCTGTTGGGCAGTCTTTGTGGTGTGGTTATCGGCGTGTTCGCTTCGCTGTACCTCACCGACATTATTAAGGTGATTGAAAAGATTATTGGTCATCAATTCTTATCGGGTGACATCTATTTTATCGACTTCCTGCCGTCTGAACTGCACTGGCTGGATGTCGTTTATGTGCTGGTCACGGCACTGTTGCTGAGTCTGCTGGCAAGCTGGTATCCCGCCCGCCGCGCCAGCCGTATCGACCCTGCGAGGGTGCTGAGTGGCCAGTAATTTGACGTCCTGACCGCGCGGCGTTGCTGCTGCGTGCGTCAGTTAGAGGAATGAACAATGATGCATTATGGATTTGACATTGGCGGCAGCAAAATCGCGCTGGGCGTATTTGATTCATCGCGCCAGCTTCAATGGGAAAAACGTATCCCGACGCCGAAAGAGAGCTATGAAAGCTTCCTTGAAGCGGTAACCGGGCTGGTGGCGGAAGCCGACGCACGTTTTAACTGCCGTGGCACCGTGGGTATCGGCATTCCCGGTATGCCGGAAACTGAAGACGGCACGCTGTATGCGGCGAACGTCCCGGCGGCGACCGGTCGACCGCTCCGTGCGGATCTTAGCCGTTTGCTCGACCGCGACGTACGTCTGGATAACGACGCTAACTGTTTTGCCATCTCCGAGGCCTGGGACGACGAGTTTACCCAGTACCCGCTGGTGATGGGCTTGATTCTTGGCACCGGCGTCGGTGGCGGTATCGTACTGAACGGTAAATCGATTACCGGTCACAGTTATATTACCGGCGAGTTTGGTCATATTCGCCTGCCGGTCGACGCGCTGGAAGTGGTGGGGCGTGATTTCCCGCTGGTGCGCTGCGGCTGCAGCCAGCTAGGCTGTATCGAAAACTATTTATCCGGTCGTGGGTTTGCGTGGCTGTACAACCATGTCTACCAGCAGCCGCTGACCTCGCCGGAAATTGTTGCCCTCTGGCAGCAGGGAGACGAAAGGGCGCGCGAGCACGTTGAGCTTTACCTCGATCTGCTCGCCGTGTGCCTGGGGAATATACTGACCATTGTCGACCCGGATCTGCTGGTGCTCGGCGGTGGGTTATCAAATTTTTCAGCGATCGCCGATGGACTTGCGCACCGCTTACCGCGTCATTTACTGCCTGTAGCCCGCACGCCGCGCATTGAACGCGCACGCCACGGTGATGCAGGGGGGATGCGCGGCGCTGCGTTCCTTCATCTGACCAACTAACATGGAGTAGATATGCAGTCGCGCCGCTTACATCGATTGAGCCGTTTTCGTCGGAATAAACGTCAGCTGCGCCAGCGTCTGCGCCAGCGGATTTTTTTCACGGACAGGGTGATGCCAGAAGAGATGGATAAACCAAGAGTGTTGGTGTTAACCGGCGCGGGGATTTCGGCAGAGTCGGGGATTCGAACTTTCCGGGCGGCCGATGGGCTATGGGAAGAGCATAAGGTTGAGGACGTGGCGACGCCGGAAGGCTTCGCGCGTAATCCTGAGCTGGTGCAGAGCTTTTACAACGCTCGTCGCCGTCAGCTCCAGCAGCCGGAGATTGCGCCTAACGCGGCGCACCTGGCGCTGGCCCGGCTGGAAGAGGCGCTCGGCGAGAACTTTATGCTGGTCACGCAGAACATCGACAATCTGCACGAGCGCGCGGGCAACAAAAACGTGCTGCATATGCACGGTGAGCTGTTGAAGGTGCGCTGCACCCAAAGCGGCCAGGTGTTCGACTGGCCGGGCGATTTGCCGGTAGACGAACGCTGCCACTGCTGTCAGTTCCCGGCGCCGCTGCGTCCGCATATCGTCTGGTTTGGCGAGATGCCGTTTGAGATGGACCATATCTACCTCGCGCTGTCGATGGCCGACATCTTTATCGCCATTGGTACGTCAGGCCACGTTTACCCGGCTGCTGGATTCGTCCACGAGGCTAAGCTACACGGCGCTCATACCGTGGAACTCAACCTCGAACCCAGCCAGGTCGGCAGTGAGTTTGAAGAAAAGCACTATGGGTTGGCGAGTGAAGTGGTGCCAGCGTATGTGGCGAAACTGCTGAAAGAACTGTAATCTCGCGGTGTCGATAATGAAAAAGCGGAGCCTGGGCTCCGCTTTTTTGTGGCCGTTATCCCGGTGTCGCTTCGCTCAACCGGGTGGCGGGATTAACGCCCGGCCTTCAGCTTCTGATAATACTCTTCGTACAGCGTGCTGGCAGCGCCCACATCGTTCTGCCACTCGCCTTTCTGCACGGTTTCCGCGTCCGGGTAGAGCGACTTGTCGTTGGCCACTTCCGGGCTCAGCAGCTTGCGCGCCGCCAGGTTTGGCGTCGGGTAGCCGATGGTTTCTGCAACCTGTTTAGCCACGTCCGGGCGCAGCAGGAAGTTAATCAGCTTCAGCGCGCCCGCTTTGTTTTTGGCGTTGGCCGGAATCGCCAGGCTGTCCATCCAGAAGATACCGCCTTCTTTCGGCCAGACGATTTCCAGCGGCGTACCTGCCTGACGGGCGACGAATGCCGAACCGTTCCACACCATGCCGAGATTCACTTCGCCTTCCATATACGGGTTGGCCGGGTTGTCAGAGTTGAAGGCGGCCACGTTTGGCATCAGTTTTTTCAGCTCGTTATAGGCCGCTTCAATCTCTTTCGGGTCGGTGGTGTTGCCGGAATAGCCCAGCTTGCGCAGCGCGATCTGGAACACTTCGCGAGCATCGTCGGTCAGCAGCAGGCTGCCTTTGTATTCCGGTTTCCACAGATCGGCCCAGCTGGTGACGGTTTTCGGGTCAATCGCGTCGCTGTTGACGCCAATAGCGGTCGCCCCCCAGATGTACGGAATGGAGTAGTCGTTATTCGGGTCGAACGGCTTATTGAGCATCTCCGGGTCGAGATTTTTGAAGTTACTCAGCTGCGTTTTATCGATCTTCTGAATCATCCCTTCTTTGCGCATTTTGTCGACAAAGTAGGTGGACGGCACCACCAGGTCATAGGCACCGTCTTTATAGGTCTTGAGCTTGGCGTACATGGTTTCATTCGATTCGTATGTCGAATAGATAACCTTAATGCCGGTCTCTTTGGTGAACTGTTCCAGCAGTCCGGGCGGAACATATTCCGTCCAGTTATAGAAATACAGCGTTTTGCTATCGTCCGCGTGGGCTGCGCTCATACCGAGCGCTAAAGCACCTGCCGCGAGCAGGTGGCGTGACCATTTCATCATTTTACGTCCCCTGAGTTTAGTGCCTGACCTTCAGGCCCTTCGTTTTATCACGTGCAATCAGCTGGCTGGCAATCACCATTACCAGCGACAGAACCAGCAGAATGGTAGCCAGCGCGTTCACTTCTGGCGATACGCCAACCTTCACCATCGAGTAGATCTTCAGCGGCAGAATCTCGTAGCCTGGCCCGGTGACGAACGACGAAACCACCACGTCATCCATCGACAGGGTGAAGCTCAGCAGCCAGCCCGCGGCGACCGCCGGCATAGCCAGCGGCAGAATAATTTTGCGCAGGATGGTCAACTCGCTGGCCCCCAGATCTTTCGCCGCCTCGAGCATCCGTACGTCAAAGCCTTTCAGACGCGAGAAGACGGTGACCACCACGAACGGCAGGCAGAACGTGATGTGCGAGAACAGCAGCGACCAGAAGCCGAGCTGAATCCCTATCAGCATAAACAGCACCAGCAGGGAGATAGCCATGACGATATCCGGCGACATCATCACCACAAACAGCATCCCGCTGACAAACGGTTTACCGCGGAAACGGTAGCGATAGAGCGCCACAGCGGTCAGCGAACCAATAAGCGTCGCGGCGGTGGCGGAGAAAATCGCCATCGTCAGCGAGTGTTGGGCCGCCTGCAGCAGGCTGTCGTTGTTCATCAGCAGGCTGTACCACTGGGTGGTAAAACCCTGCCAGTTGATCCCGAAACGTGAGCTGTTAAACGAGTTCACGATCAAAATGATAATCGGAATATAGAGATAAGCATAAATGGCGGTCATAAAGCCGCCGCGCAGCAGTCGACCGATCATTCCAGTTCCACCTTTTTATTCAGCAAACGCGAGGCGCGCCAGTAGACCAGCAGCATCAGCCCCATCACCACCGTCAACGTAATGCTGGTGGCCGCGCCGAAAGGCCAGTCGCGAATGTTGAGGAACTGGCTCTTAATGACGTTGCCAATCAGCAGGTTCTTCGCGCCGCCCATCAGGTCTGAGACGTAGAACAGCCCCATCGCCGGTAACATCACCAGCAGACAACCGGCGATAATCCCCGGCATGGTCAACGGAATAATAATACGGATAAAGGTTTGCAGCTTGTTGGCGCCGAGGTCTTTCGCCGCTTCCAGCAGCGGTTTGTCGAGCTTTTCGATGCTGGAGTACAGCGGCATGACCATAAAGGGCAGCAGGATATACACCAGGCCGATGATCACCGCGCTGGGGGTGAACATGATGCGTATAGGGGTATCAATGATGCCGAGCCACAGCAGGAACTCGTTGAGGTAGCCTTTGGTGCTGAGGAAAATTTTCAGCCCATAGATGCGGATCAGCGAGTTGGTCCAGAAGGGGACAATCAGCAAAAACAGCAGCAGTGGGCGCACCTTCTGCGGCAGGCGGGCAAGGAACCAGGCGAAGGGGTAGCCCAGCACCAGACACGCCAGCGTGGCGATGGCCGCCATATTCAACGAGTGCAGCAGCACCTGCGCATACAGCGGGTCGAGCAGGCGCGCGTAGTTGTCCAGCGTGAAGACCATCTGGACAAAGTTGGCATCGTCACGCGTCAGAAAGCTGGTGACGATGATCATCAGGTTGGGCAGGAACACAAACAGCACAAGCCAACCGACGATGGTGGCAATCACCACGTTCTGGAACTTACTTGTGCTCTTCATCAGCCAGTACGACCTCCCAGCTTTCGACCCAGTTAATCGCCATTTTCTGGTCCAGCGAGTGGTCGAAATCAGGATCGTCTTCGTTGAAGAATTCGCTGACCATCACCATCTTGCCGTTTTCCAGTTCGACAACCGACTCCAGGGTCATGCCCTTGTAGTTGCGTTCACGGATATAGCCGATAAGCCCTTCCAGCTCGGTACCATCGTGGATCTCATCGACGCGGAGATCTTCCGGGCGCAGCAGAACGTGGAGCTTTTGTCCCGCGGTGACCGGGAAGTTGACGTAGATATTGCACTCGCGACCTTCCACGTTGGCGCGCACGCGCTGCTCGTCAAGGCGCTCAATGACGGTCGCATCGAAGAGATTAATCTCGCCGATAAAGCCCGCCACAAACAGGTTTTTCGGCTCTTCGTAGATTTCACGCGGCGTGCCGTCCTGCTCAATTTTACCGTCGCGCATGACCACGATGCGGTCTGACATGGTCAGCGCTTCTTCCTGATCGTGGGTGACGAAGACAAAGGTGATGCCGAGCTTACGCTGCAGGGCCTTTAGCTCGTTCTGCATCTGCTTACGCAGCTTGTAGTCGAGTGCGGAGAGCGACTCATCCAGCAGCAGCAGGCTAGGCTTATTGACCACCGCGCGGGCGATGGCGACGCGCTGCTGCTGGCCGCCGGAAAGCTGATGCGGTTTACGTTGTGCGAACTCTTCCAGTTGGACCATACGCAGGGCGTCAAGCACTCGCGGCGTAATTTCGCTGGCCGGCGTTTTTTGCATGCGCAGGCCAAACGCGACATTGTCGAAAACGGTCATGTGCGGGAAGAGCGCGTAGCTCTGGAATACGGTATTGACGTGGCGATCTTCAGCCGGAACGTGGGTGATATCCTGGTTTTCCAGGTGGATCTGCCCGGCATCGACGCTCTCCAGCCCGGCAATCAGGCGCAGGACGGTCGTTTTGCCGCAGCCCGAGGGGCCAAGCAGCGTGAGAAACTCGCCGTTATTGATGGTCAAATCGAGATCCGAAATGACCGTTTTACCATCGAAGTCCTTGCGAATCCCCACCAGTTCCACCAGCGGTGACAGCGAACGCGATTTTGTATTCAATTTATTACTCTGTCCCATGTAAACGCATCGAAAAAATCTGGCGATGCGGGGTTTGTGGTTAACCACCTTTAGACGTTTAGAGGTCTGATACGTATTAATAAGGGCTGGCATTCTACGGCAAACGTGCTCAATCGCCAATCCTTGTTAAACTTACTATAGGAATATCTGACGATTAGATGCCGTTCGGGGAAAAAAAGTTGCCTTTGCCGGGCTAAAAGTGACCTGACGCAATATTTGTCTTTTATGGCTTATTGATAATGTTGTCACAAAAAGTGAGGGTGGCTACATGGATAAATTGCTTGAGCGTTTTTTGCAGTACGTTTCTCTGGACACGCAATCGAAGCCCGGCGTGCGTCAGGTGCCGAGTACCGAAGGGCAGTGGAAACTGTTACATCTGCTCAAAGAGCAATTAGAAACGATGGGGCTGGTGAACGTTACGCTGAGCGAGAAGGGCACGGTCATGGGCACCCTGCCTGCGAACGTCAGCGGCGACATTCCGGCGATTGGTTTTATCTCCCATGTGGATACCGCACCGGATTTTAGTGGTAAGAACGTTAACCCGCAGATTGTGGAAAACTATCGCGGTGGCGATATCGCGCTGGGCATCGGTGATGAAGTGCTTTCGCCGGTGATGTTCCCGGTGTTGCATCAACTGTTGGGTCAGACGCTGATTACCACAGACGGCAAAACGCTGCTTGGCGCCGATGATAAAGCCGGCATCGCCGAAATCATGACCGCGCTGGCGGTGCTGAAAGGCCAGAACATCCCGCACGGGGATATCCGTGTGGCCTTTACACCGGATGAAGAAGTGGGCAAAGGGGCGAAACACTTCGACGTTGAAGCGTTTAACGCTCAGTGGGCCTATACCATTGACGGCGGCGGCGTGGGGGAACTGGAGTATGAAAACTTCAACGCAGCGTCGGTCACTATCAAAATTGTCGGTAACAACGTCCACCCGGGCACGGCCAAAGGGGTAATGGTGAATGCGCTGTCGCTGGCGACGCGCATTCATGCGGAAGTGCCGGCCGATGAAAGCCCGGAAAAAACCGAAGGCTATGAAGGTTTCTATCATCTCACCAGCATTAAGGGCACGGTTGACCGCGCGGAAATGCACTACATCGTGCGCGATTTTGACCGCAAGCAGTTTGAAGCCCGCAAGCGCAAGATGATGGAGATCGCCAAGAAGGTGGGCAAAGGGCTGCACCCGGACTGCTATATTGAGCTGATTATCGAAGACAGCTACTACAATATGCGTGAGAAGGTGGCGGAACATCCGCACATTGTCGATATCGCCCAACAGGCAATGCGCGATTGCGATATTGAGCCCGATCTCAAGCCGATCCGCGGCGGCACCGACGGCGCACAGCTGTCGTTTATGGGACTACCGTGCCCGAATATTTTCACTGGCGGCTATAACTACCATGGCAAGCACGAGTTCGTGACCCTGGAAGGAATGGAGAAAGCGGTGAAGGTGATTGTGCGTATCGCCGAGCTAACCGCGAAACGCAGCTAAAAAATAACCCGGGGTCGCTTGCGAACACCCGGGTTATTTCATCTTACTCCGCGAAGAACCAGTATCCGCTGTTGACCAGCGCGGTCAACATCACTAGGAACGACGGGTCGTCCAGCGCCTCGCCGAAGTGCTGACTCTCCAGCATAATACTGCCCGCCATCGCATCCAGTGCATGTTGGTGCGGCGAATCTACTTTCTCGCCGTTAACGAAGAAGTCATCGCCAATGCGGATGACCCGCAGCCCGCCCAGGCGCTGTAACATATCGCCTTGCTGCAGCGCGTCGTAAATCTCATCCGGCTGATACGGCGGCTCCGGCGGCGCAACGTCAAGCTCGTGGCGCGACTGGCTGATAAATTCCCCCAGCCACTGCTGGAAATGCTCAGGCTGCTGTATCAACCCCAGCATCATATCGCGCAGGCGATCGACCTCTTGCGGCAGCAGATCTGCCGGGTGGTCGCGTGCCGGAACGTCCGGGTCGCTGTAGTGCTGGTTGCCCAGATCGCGTTGCAGAATATAGTCGGCAAAGCCGCTAATCAGCTCGCGGCTGTTTGGCGAGCGGAAGCCCACGGAATAGTTGAGCGAGTTTTCCAGCGCGTAGCCTTCGTGCGGGAATCCCGGTGGAATATAGAGGATATCGCCGGGCTCCATCTCTTCATCAATGATGGCGTCAAACGGCTGCACCTGGAGCAGATCCGGATGTGGGCAGTGTTGCTTGAGCGTGGTTTTCTCGCCCACGCGCCAGCGGCGACGGCCAGTGCCCTGGATAATAAACACGTCATACTGGTCGACGTGCGGGCCAACGCCGCCGCCGGGGACGGAGAAGGAGATCATCAGATCGTCGATACGCCAGTCGGGTAGGGCGCGGAACGGGCGCATCAGCGCGCTGGAAGGTTCGTGCCAGTGATCAACGGCCTGGACCAGCAACGACCAGTTGCTCTCGCCCAGATGATCGTAGCTTTCAAACGGACCGTGGCTGACCTGCCAGTCACCGTCAAGATGACTCACCAGTCGGCTATCAACCTCATTTTCCATCGCCAGACCTGCCAGTTCATCCGGTGAAATGGGGTCAATAAAATTGGCGAAGCCGCGTTTAAGCACGACCGGTCGTTTTTGCCAGTAGCGCGCCAGAAAATCGGGCCAGTTTAACGTTAAGTGGTATTCCATATGACTTTTTCCGCAGCAGATGTATGTCCGGATTATACATCTTATTCACAAAACTACCCTGCTGCGGAAACAGAATTTACCCTTCGTGACCGTCCAGATTCTGATGACCGAAGATCACTTCCATTTTCGCGCCGCCAAGGAGGCTATCGCGGGTCACAATCTGGCCGTCATACTGCTCGACGATATCACGGACAACGGCAAGGCCAACGCCCTGTCCTGGGCGCATGGTATCGGCGCGCTGACCGCGGTCGAACACGATATCGCGTTTGCTCTGCGGAATGCCTGGGCCATCATCCTCAACGATAATATGCAGGTAATCATCGGTCTGGCGGGCGGAAACCTCGACAAATTCAAGGCAGTATTTACAGGCGTTATCCAGCAGGTTACCCATCACTTCCATAAAGTCGTTTTTCTCACCGGCAAAGGTGATTTCCGGTGAAATATCCAGCGTGATATTTACCCCTTTGCGCTGATAGACCTTATTGAGCGCGGAAGTCAGGCTATCGAGCAGCGGCGCCACCGGGTGCAGTTCACGGCTGACCAGCGTACTGTCGGTGCGCATACTGGCGCGATGCAGGTAATAGCCGATTTGCTGCGAGATCCGGCTGATTTGTTCCAGCATCACCGGCTCTGCCTCGCTGACGGTGATTTTTTCACTGCGCAGTGAACGCAGCGAGCTTTGCAGCACTGCCAGCGGCGTTTTCAGGCTGTGCGTCAGGTCGGTGAGGGTGGTGCGGTACTTATCATAGCGTTCGCGCTCGCTTTTCAGCAGCCGGTTGAGGTTGCGTACCAGGCTGGTCAGCTCGCGGGTGGTGTCCGGGTTGAGGTGTTCACGGTGGTGATCTTCTAGCTCACGCACTTCACGGGTAAGGTCGGCGATGGGGCGCAGGCTCCAGTGAGCGGCAATCCACAGCAGCGGAATCACCAGCAGCAGGTTAGCGGCCAGCACGTAGGAGAACCAGCTCCAGACCATGTAGGAGCGTTTAAGCTCAATGGGCACGGTGTCCACCACCACGATGGTGAGAGCGGGCATCGTACTGGTCGCCGGGTAGCTATTGACGGCCACCGAGTGCGTCATCTCAGAATCATCGCCGGCTTGCTGCATTTCACTGAGTTCTTTTTGAATCTCGTGATTGCCGTGAAGGAGCGAACTGGAGGAGGTTGCATTGGCCTCAATCTCATAAAACCCATTGCCTTTCAGCCACTCGGGTTGAATGCTTTGGGTCAGCCACGGCAGATTTTTTTGCTGCCACAGCAAATTTCCCTTGTCGCCGTAAATCAGCGCCACCGTCGGGCCCTGCATATTCAGATTATCGGGGATCTCTACGTCCAGCGTATTGTTTTCCCATCTGGCGAGGGTATAGAACAGGTTGCTCTCGCCGCGTAGCAGACGAAAAGTTGTTTTATCAAAGCTGACGCTGTAGCCCACCAGCGCCACCATGCCGTAGGCCAGCGACAGAACGATAACCACGGCGGCCGTCGCCAGCAGAAAGCGCATCCGCAGCGACAGCGGCAGAATATGCCGTCGGATATTTTTCATTCGCGAAGTTCGAACAGATAGCCCTGGCCGCGTACGGTAATAATGACGTCCTGCGGGTACTGAGCCTGAATTTTTTTACGCAGGCGGCCCATCAGCACATCGATAGTGTGACTTTCGCGCAGCTCGGCGTCCGGATAGAGCTGAAGCATTAAAGAATCTTTACTGACCACTTTGCCATTATTGCGGATCAGCGTTTCCATAATGGTGTATTCGAAGGCGGTGAGTTTGATCACTTCTTCATTAATGGACAGTTCGCGACGTGAAAGGTCCACCTGGAACGGGGGTAAAGAGATCACCTGCGAGGCATGGCCGCTGTTACGACGCATCAGCGCCTGCATGCGGGCGGCAACTTCTTCAATATGGAACGGCTTGGTGACGTAGTCGTCAGCACCAGCGCTCAGTACCTCCACTTTGTCCTGCCAGCTTTCACGCGCGGTCAGCACCAGAATCGGTAGCGAAATATCATGGCTGCGCCAGCGGCGAATCAGCGACAGGCCGTCTTCATCCGGCAACCCAAGGTCGACAATGGCAATATCGGGAATATGCTCGCCTAAAAAATAGTCTGCTTCCTTCGCATCTTCTGCGGCATCCACCTGATGGCCCATTTCCTGGAGCTGAACTTTCAGGTGATGACGTAACAGAGCGTTGTCCTCTACGACGAGTACGCGCATGCTGTTTCTCCATTAAATTAACGACGTGAATAGTTTAGCGCTAAATATTGCTACAAACCACATGATGTTGAAATCACATGATTTTTATCTCTACGGTTATGCCGGAGCCCCACATCATAAACCATACGTGCATTTTCGCGTTCCTGCTGACGATCTCATTGATTGACAACGCTCTGGCTCACTTTTGCTCATTTAATCTGGTGCCCTTTCCAGGGTGTGTGAACTATAAACTGACTCCCATTCGTAAGCTTAAGCATTTCTGATAAAACCAACGTTTGTTTATTTACTGTTGAAGGCATCCGGACCCGCTATCACGCCTTTGAAACGGTGTTGGTAAACGATTTATAGACTATGGTTATTTTTATGGTTGCTAAGCAGACGAAGCATTAGTGCTAATGCATAATGGTGAAAAGATAACGTATGGCAACTATCAGATTTCGCAACTAAATTTGTTAAAATCGTGATTATTATGTTGAGGAACCACCTTGAAGAAGAAAACCAGTTGTTTAGTGATGAGTAGCATCCTTGGAGGTGCTGGCATGCTGGCTTCTCCATTGGCATTGGCGGATTGTACCGATCCATCGGGTGCGACGGTAACCTGTAGTAACAGTGTTACGACGCCACAAATATTTCGCACTGACGGGCAAAGTGTCACTGTTGCCCAGGGAACGCAATTTACAACCACTGGGAGTGATACTGCTATCCATTTTGGCAGCCATAAAGCAAGTTTGCTGAATAATGGGAACATCACTTCCGATGGTGATGGGATTCGTTTTTTCTCGACAACTAATTCCAAAGTTGAAAATAAGGGGACCGTGACAACTTCAGGTGCCCGCACTAATGCTATCAATGTTGCAGAAGTGGCAGATAGTGAAGTCTTAAATACCGGTAAATTGGTGACAACGGCCGATGAGGCTAATGGGATTTTTTTAAACGTTGTTTCAGGTAGCTCTATAACCAATAACGGCAATATTACAACCTCAGGGGCGAATGCTGATGGTATTAATGCAAAATCCTTCCAAAGTAGCCTTATTGCAAATAACGGTAATATCACGGTTAATGGTGCCGGAAGCAACGGTATTTATGCCGGGAGTAACGTAACGGATACGACCCTGCAAAACCTGGGGAATGGTGTTATTTATGCCCCGAATGGAACGGGTATTACGGTGACTGAGACTGCCGCAATAAATACCCTTCTCAATGCCGGTATTATTGATGGTGGCGTGGCAGGGGTATCGTTAGGAGGGTCCTCTCAGACCGGAACATTAGTTAATACAGGCACTATCATTGGTGGTGGTAGCGGCAATGCCGTGGTGTTAACGGATACTGCGAAGGTGAACCAGTTCGAGAACAAGGGGTTAATTGGCGCACTAACGGGTGATGCTATTCAGGTTGCCAGCACCAGTACAATTGCCGGGGACATTAATAACCAGGGGATTATTATTGGGCGAGTTAATGCCCCGAACAGCGCGATGAGTAACAGCGGTATTTTTGAGTTGCTCAGCAGCCAGCAGCCCTCAACGGTTAATACTTACGTTCAAAATAGCAATGGTGTGCTGGCGTTGCAGGCAGACAGCACCAGTAGCTATGGACAGTTAAATGTCGCCGGGAATGCTTCACTGAATGGACGGACCGTGGTGATCACCCGTGGTAGCACAAGTTTTGCTGATGGCGATGAACTGGCTGATGTCGTAACGGCGAGTAATATCACGGGTTCACCATCGGCGGTACTGGATGACTCGCTTCGTTATCAGTTTATCCAGGTGCAAACCGGAAGTAGCTACTCCCTGAAAATTGCCGAGACCAAACTCACTACCGTCAATAACGCCATTACTAATACCAGCCAGAACACGTCATTGGTTGGTGTTGGGACCGTGGTGGATAACATTATCAACAACAATAACACCAGTTCCCAGAACTGTACCGGCGCTCTGGCGAGTACGGTATGTGCCATCACCTCGTCATTTAATGCCGGCCAGGTTCACAAAAATGTGGTTCAGCTTGCTCCGTTGATGGATGGCAGCATGCCATACATTGAAATGAATAATCTGCGCGCATTTGGCGATATCGTAAACAGCCGTCAGGAGTCCGTTCGCGGTCAGGGTTATACCAACGAATTTAATCCTGAAAAATACCTGTGGATCCGCCCGGTTGGACGCTGGGATAACCAGTCCAACCGTGGCGATTACGCAGGTTATAACGCCGATACCCGTGGGATCGCCATCGGTGCGGATGGCCTGATATTAGACAAAACCCGTCTTGGCCTGGCGCTGGGCATGAGTCGAACAGACGTTAACGATACCTCGGATGACATCCGCCATGATGCGCGTGTGGATAGCTGGAATATTCTTGCTTATGGCGGCTATGATTTTACGCCTGACACGGCTGTAACCTGGCAAACTGGCTTCGGGCGAAATAATACGACCGGCAATCGTTATTTGAATATTGAAAACCCTACCGATGGAAGCACTGCCTACAATGGCGTCGCACACTCAGATTACGACAGTGATACGTTCCAGGCCGGGATAGGGCTGCAAAGCACTTTCCACCCCATGGATGACGTTATGCTGACTCCTGAACTGCGTACTGATTACTATCGCGTGAAGGATAAAGGTTACCAGGAGACTGGCGCCGACGATGTCGGCCTGAAGGTGGGAGGGGTCACAACCGAGGCCCTGGTGGTTTCCAGCAAGTTGAAAGCGGGCATCAAGCTTTCGGAGATTGTTGATGTACATGGTTATGTCGGGGCGGGTTACGATACAAAGAACGATCGTAGCAAAACCACGGCGGCATTTATTGGCGCAGCGGACACGCCGTTTACCTATCATGGTATGAGTGAAAGCCCGTGGATTGCGATGGCCGGTGTTGGTGTGACGGCCAGATTCACAGATGTGCTTGATGGCACCGTACAGTATGATGCGAATCAGCGAACACAATTCACCAGCCAGAGCATTAGCCTGAAGGTGCGTTACGCGTTCTGATTACCGTTGAAATAGCTGATTAGCCAGTGACGATTGTTGCTGGCTTTTTTTATTGCAATAAGGAACGCCCTGGGACCATCAGCCCAACGGCTTAACGGCGAGTTTCCTGCGCTGACGATAAAATGAGGGAAAATCCCCTTCTCCAGAACGAAGAAGGGGAGAGCCGCGATTATTTCAGCTCGTCGACCATGGTGATGGCGCGGCCGATGTAGTTCGCCGGGGTCATCGCCTTCAGGCGGGTCTTCTCTTCTTCCGGCAGCGCAAGGCCGTCGATGAATTGCTTCATGCCTTCGGCATCAACGCGTTTGCCGCGGGTCAGCTCTTTCAGCTTCTCGTACGGCTTCTCGATACCGTAACGACGCATTACCGTCTGGATCGGCTCAGCCAGAACTTCCCAGTTATGGTCCAGTTCATCCAGCAGACGATCGCGGTTCACTTCCAGTTTGCTCACCCCTTTTAGCGTGGACTGATAGGCAATCAGTGCATAACCGATACCCACACCAAGGTTACGCAGTACGGTAGAGTCGGTCAGGTCACGCTGCCAGCGGGAAACCGGCAGTTTACTGGCCAGGTGTTGCAGTACGGCGTTGGACAGCCCCAGGTTGCCTTCGGAGTTTTCGAAGTCGATCGGGTTGACCTTGTGCGGCATGGTGGACGAGCCAATCTCGCCGGCGATGGTTTTCTGTTTGAAGTGGTTCAGCGCAATGTAGCCCCACACGTCACGATCGAAGTCGATAAGGATCGTGTTAAAGCGAGCGACGCAGTCAAACAGTTCGGCGATATAGTCGTGTGGTTCGATCTGGGTGGTGTACGGGTTCCACTGAATGCCCAAAGAGGTAACAAACTCTTCGCTGAACTGATGCCAGTCAACCTCTGGATAGGCGACAATGTGGGCGTTGTAGTTACCCACCGCGCCGTTGATTTTGCCCAGAATTTCAACCTGGCTGAGCTGACGGTACTGACGCTCCATACGGTAAGCAACGTTCGCCATCTCTTTACCGATGGTGGACGGCGTGGCAGGCTGACCGTGAGTACGGGAGAGCAGCGGAATATCGCGATACTGCACCGCCAGATCTTTGATGGCGTCGATAATCTTACGCCAGTACGGCAGCACCACGTCTTCACGGGCGGTTTTCAGCATCAGCGCATGGGACAGGTTGTTAATGTCCTCGGAGGTGCAGGCAAAGTGGATAAACTCAGACACGGCGTGCAGTTCAGGCACGGACGCGACTTTTTCTTTCAGGAAATACTCAACTGCCTTCACGTCATGGTTGGTGGTGCGCTCGATAGTTTTAATGCGCGCGGCGTCTTCTTCGCTGAAGTTAGCCACGATGCTATCAAGGTAACCGTTTGCGTCGGCAGCAAAAGCAGGAACTTCCTTGACGGCTGCGTGTGCGGCCAGCTTTTGCAGCCAGCGTACTTCGACTTGTACACGGAATTTCAGCAAACCATATTCGCTGAAAATCCCGCGCAGCGCGCTGACTTTATCGCCGTAGCGTCCATCGACAGGGGAAACGGCGGTCAGTGAGGATAATTCCATAGATCACAACTCCGGGGTTAAATGAGCAAGAATTTGTTTTGCCTGAGCGGTCAGGCGATTACGAGAAAACATCAGCTGCAGACGTCCGCCACCGACCTGGTGCCACAGCACCGCAGAGCGGATCCCAGCCAACAACGAGGCGCGGACTTTGGCCTGAACCTGTGGGCTTTGCAGCACAGCAGGGGAGCCGGTGACCTGAATACGCGGGCCAAGTGGGCTGATGACGTCAACATAGATACCCGCCATGGCGCTTAGCAGGGTATCGGACTGCAAATCAAAATGGTCGAGCTGGCGCTGTAACCCATTGATGCGGTTACCCAGCGTCTCCATAGCGCCTTTAGCGGCGGCGAGCTTGCGCTCAAGCACCATCAGGCTAAGAGTATAGCGGGTTAGCTCGGCGTTCAGACCCTGACGGCTGCTGGCATTGAGCACGCCGAGTAAGGTTTCCAGGCCGAGACGAAGATTCGCTTCGCTGCCACCGAACACGCCCAGCGCGGAGTCTGGGTTGAGGTCGATAACGCTGTTCAGCGAGACGTGTAACGCCTCGCCGTCGCAGTGCCCCTGATGGGCCAGCTGCTGCACCAGACGGGCTGACTGGCAAATTCCCGCCAGCGCCAGGGTGATGTCATAGTAATTCTTCGCCACGCTAACTCCTTGTTGGCGCCTGCCCGGCGGCGCGACGCCAGGCAGGCTACGTTATGCCCTGTTCAGACGAGGGCTTTATTCCACCGGCAGCGGCAGGCGCTGCTCAATCACGCCGCCGCCCAGGCAGACTTCACCGCGATAGAACACGGCGGACTGGCCCGGAGTGACTGCGGCAACAGGTTCATCAAAACGAACCTCAATACGTTCTGCATCCAGTGCGGTGACGGTGCATGGGATATCCGTCTGACGGTAGCGGGTCTTCACGGTGCAGCGGAAGGTGCCGGTGACCGGTTCGCGATCCACCCAGTGCAGCTGTTGGGCAATCAGACCCACCGACATCAGACGCGGGTGATCGTGACCTTGAGCGACAACCAGAATGTTGTTCTCAACGTCTTTATCAACGACATACCACGGATCTTCGCTGCCTTCTTTGGTGCCACCGATGCCCAGACCTTTACGTTGACCCAGCGTGTGGTACATCAGCCCCTGATGGGTACCAATCTCATCGCCATCAACGGTGATGATTTTACCCGGCTGTGCGGGCAGGTAGCGGCCAAGGAACTCGCGGAATTTGCGCTCGCCGATAAAGCAGATACCGGTAGAGTCTTTTTTCTTCGCGGTGATGAGATCCAGCTCTTCGGCGATTTTACGCACCTGCGGTTTTTCCAGTTCGCCAACCGGGAACAGGCTTTGCGCGATCTGTTCGTGGCCCAGCGTATAAAGGAAGTAGCTCTGGTCTTTGTTGCCATCAAGGCCACGCAGCAGTTGGCTTTTACCGTCGACGTCAGCACGGCGCACGTAGTGGCCGGTAGCGATGTAGTCGGCGCCGAGGTCTTCTGCAGCGAATTCCAGGAAGGCTTTAAACTTGATCTCTTTGTTGCACAGGATATCCGGGTTCGGCGTACGGCCCGCTTTGTACTCCTGCAGGAACAGTTCAAAGACGTTGTCCCAGTATTCGGCAGCAAAGTTCACGGTGTGCAGCTCAATGCCGAGCTTATCGCACACCGCCTGCGCATCGGCAAGGTCGGCGGCGGCAGTACAGTATTCCTCGCCGTCGTCTTCCTCCCAGTTCTTCATGAACAGGCCTTCCACCTTATAGCCCTGTTGTTGTAACAGGTAGGCGGAAACAGAGGAATCAACACCGCCGGACATGCCGACGATCACTTTTTTCTGGCTTTCTGACATTGGAATACTCACGACATTGGACTTCAAGGCGGCATATTCTAGCACGCAGCCCGTTACTTGGCACCCTCGGTAAACGGCCAGTTAAACGCGCCGATTAATGACAGCGGATAGCGCTCGTTCTGCTGATAGCAGCGGATGCTTTCCGCCACCAACGCAGAGCGCAGATTTTTCGCCTGAAGGATCTCTTCCGCGCTGACCCACAGGCAGCGATCGATATCACTATCGTGCGGCTGGGTAGGGCACAGATCGTTAAGTTCAATCGCAAAAAGGAAACGCAGAAACGGCGTACGGTCCGGGGCAATCCACTGGTGCAGACGGATAAAGTGCTGCGGCGTTGCACGAATGCCGGTCTCCTCCCATAGCTCGCGTTCGGCGGCCTGTACCAGCGTTTCATCGGCTTCCAGATGGCCGGCTGGCTGGTTCCATAGCGCTTTACCGTTGATGGTTTCTTCAACCACGAGAAATTTGCCTTTGGCGTGGACCACGCAGGCGACGGTAACGTGAGGTTTAAACATGCGGCATCCTTATCGGGGGAGAGAGACGATAAGGATATAAAGAAGAGGTGGGGGAAATCAAACCTTCGCCGGTGAACTCCAGCTCTGTTGTAAAAGAATGCCTTTATTATCGCTTAAGGTGACGGTGATTTGCGTCCATTCGCCGTGGGGGATATCCAGCATCATGCTGGCTAGCGGCTGCGGATGCTGCCCTTTTATAATCACATTGCCGCTCTGGCTGCTGTTGCTCTGCCCCGATTGCCCCTGATGAATCACGTTAATGGTCATCTGGCAGCTGCAGTCATCCGTCAGCGTGGCCATGGGGGTAACCACCAGCGTATCGTCCTGCTGTTGGGTTTCAAACCACAGCTGGTTGCTGAGCGCAGCGGCAATAAGCAGAAGATGCATAATCGGCCTCGTCATTGAGAGAAAAAAGCCGGATGAATATTCATCCGGCTGTGTGGGTCAGTTCTGATTAACGAAAGAGGTGTTGCCGAGACCGGATTGTTGAACGTAGGTCACAGCGGTGTTGTGTGTCTGGTTGACGTTACTGAAGTTACCGGCATTCGTCTGAGCGACTAAGATAGCTGAATCATTAGCGCTTTGAGTGACGTAAGATTTGTTTGAGCCCACAGTCTGCTGTACATCCACAATACTGTTTTTACCCGCCTGAACAATATCAGACAAATTGAGGTTGCCTGTCTGTAGTACCGAACTTGAATTACCGGTACCGGATTGTTTAACGCCGGAGCTGTTGGCGATGCCGTCTTGTGACACCACAATCGCATTACCCGCGCCGCCCAACTGCTGTGTTGCCGAAGAGGTATTATTCGTACCTTTCTGAGTCACACTGATTGAACTGGTTGTACCGTTCTGTGTGGCCAAAGATTGGTTACCCGTACCATATTGGTTGACGAATACCGCGCTTTTGGTCGCCGTCTGGTTTACCGTGGAGCTACCATAATTGCCGTACTGATGGACATCAATGACGGATCCTGATGAGCTTGCCTGGTTAGCCTGGGAGAAGTTGCCGGTGCCCGGTTGGTAAATATGGATGGCCTGATCCCACTTGCCGTTTTGCGGCACGATAGGTGCTTTGCCCGTAATCAGCGGGATGTCTGGAAGCGTAACGCCAGAGCCGCCGGAGCTACCCCCTCCAGGAGGCCAACTACCACCGCCTTTATCCTCATTCCCGGCGACTGCGACCCCAGAGACTAACAGCGATGACAAAATAACAATTTTCCACGTTTTCATTGAGATACCCCATAGGTTTAGAGATTGGTCAATCAGTTAAAACACTAATTTTGGGTAATACGAATTGCCATTCCTGCCGAATTTTGCACAACGGCCGCGCCGCGGCTTGTGCCTGTTTGATTAATCTGCGTAATATTGCCAACGCCTTTGCTGACAATCTTCGCAGAGTTATCAAAACCGGTTTGTGTAACATCCGCCTGATTTGCCGATCCTACCTGGACCAATACTGCAGAATTATTCGTCCCTGATTGACTCACCGTCGCGTTGTTACCGTTACCGTATTGAGCTATTGCCGCGCGATTATTAAAACCATTTTGGTTTAATATCGCGTTGTTATATCCACCGACCTGGGAAATAGAACCGTAAATATGCGAGCCTGACTGATTAATAGCCGCGTTATTACCACTGCCATGTTGACCAGTAATCGCTACCATATCGTAGTTCTGACGATATTGATTCAGCCCCGAAAACTCAGAGCCAGCAAGATCGCCTCCCGCGGTCGCCAGATATGAACAGCCCAATAAGGGTATTATTAATAACCACTGTTTCATAATGGCACCTTGATTTAACCAACGGTTAAAGTCAGGAGTTAAACCAGCGATACCTTAATCCGTGACGGAGTGCGGTAGCGCTGATTTATGGATTGAGTATGTCCAGGAGATATATTCCCTGTTTTCGCCTGGATTACGTATTTTGAAAAGACACGTCAGTCAATAGTATGAGGTTCCAGGGATGAGATAGCAGGCGCGGTGTGGTAGTCAGCCCATGTTAATTAGCCCGGCGAGGGTGACTGGGTAAACGTATTTGTTGTAGGTCTTAAGCTAAATTATTCCACGCTAAGCCCCATCGTGGAAAATAATGTTTACAGCGAGCGCCATTTTCGGCAGCAGATGGCATATCTTGAATCGTCTGGAGTGTAAATACGCATACTAATACAGTCCTTATGGGAAAGGATAAAACGCATTTTTTTATATAAATCATAATGAATAACGC